>JACMOW010000266.1 GCA_014377775.1 Pedobacter sp.
AAGAAGGGCATAACCGCAGAAAAACTGAAGGAATGGTTTGTTGTTTTTGGTTGGGATAAAGTGATCAATAAAAATGGATTAACGTTTAAGAGGTTAAGTAAAGAGGAGCAATCTGATATTAATACTCCAGAAAGGGCAATTGATTATCTAATGCGCAACACAAGCGCAATTAAACGGCCAATTATTGAGCTAGATGGTAGCCCAATAACAATTGGATTTGATGCAGCGCTTTATCACCATAAAATAAAATCATAAATGTTGTAATTAGTTTTTCATTATTTATATTTACCTCGAACATAATAAAAAGCTAAAGTGAAATTCAATTTTAAAGATAATTCAACCAAAAAGAAGAAGATATTAATCGTTGAAGATGAACCGATGAGTGTTTTGCTGATACAGCAAATTCTTAAAAGCTATCAATTTGAATTGATTGTCGCTACAAATGGTTTTGATGCCATCGAGAAGTTTAAAAATACGGACATCAGTTTGGTTATTATGGATCTATATATGCCCAAAATGGATGGGTTTGAAGCTTCAAAGCGAATCAAAGAAATTTCTAAAAACACACCTATAATTGTAATCTCTACAACTACGATTGCTGAGGATGATCTTAAAAAAGATATCGGCATCGATTACTTTCTGGCAAAGCCTTTAAATGTAACGAAGTTTAAAGATTTTATCCACATGCTTTTACTAGCCTAATGGAATAAATTCTTAAATCAATCTTTTCTTTATTTTCTGTTAAAATTTGTTAAATGGGAATAATTAACACGAAAAGAGCGTTAAATTTGATGATGTTACTGAAAGTATTGATCTCATTTATATTACTTATTCCAATAGGGCTGAGCGCTCAAGGTGTGCTAACGGGTAATATTTTCAAGGATTCGAATAGATCAGTTTTGTTGGAAGGTGCTACTGTTATAAATTTAAATTCCAAAGCATTAACGCTAACCGATAAGGATGGGCATTTTGTAATTTCTGCCAAAGTAGGCGATTTGGTCTCATTCGGGATGGTAGGATACCAGATTGATACCATTTACTTGACTAATTTATTCCCTAAAAATGTATATCTGCGTGTATCTGTTAATAATTTAAATACAGTAAATATTACAGGTGTTAAAATATCTCCTTATTTGGATTTGAAAGACCCAAACGCCGTGCCATCTCGTCAGGTAGATTATTCGAAAGAAAGAGGTGGATTAAGATTAAATTTGGGCTACAGCAAGTTTAGAAAGCAACAAGTAAAAATTCAAGAATTGGAAGAATATGATCAGTACAATGAGGAGATCAGTAAAAATTTTTCAGCGGAATTTGTTAAGAAATTACTTAAAATACAAGGAGCAGACTTAAAAAATTTTATAGAAATGTACAGACCAACGGTAAATCTAGTTAAAATCGAACGTCCTTTTAACTACGAACTTTATACCGCAAGTTCGTATAGTATGTGGATAAAACTCCCTACAGATCAAAAGAAGTCGCAATCATTACTTAAACTTCCTAATCAATAGTTACCTTTATAAAAAACCAATCCATATGTTTAAAACTTACAGAAAATTATTTTTTTGCGTAATAATGGCGAATGTGTGTGGCTTAGCTAGCTTTGCACAACAAGCCCCACCTGCTGCCACTACCAATTATAATCCGGCAGAGGCTTTCGCCCCCCTATTCTATACCCAAAACGGTAACGAATTTAGGTCGGCCAGTGGTGCTCCAGGCTCAAAATATTGGCAAAATAGGGTAGATTATAACATCACTGCTAATTTAGATGATGTAAAACACGCCGTAAGTGGAACAATTACCATTACTTATAAAAATAACAGCCCAGATAAATTACCTTATTTGTGGTTACAGTTAGATCAAAATACCTTTAAAGAAACATCACGTGGATACGCAATTACACCGCCCCGTAGTAGATATGGCGCACAAGGTGAAAAGTTTGACGGTGGATATAAAATCGAAAATATCAGCGTTTCACAAAAGACGGCAGCGGTAAAGTTCAGTTCAATGGTTGAAGATACAAGAATGCAAATACGCTTGGAGCAACCCATGGCGGCCAATGGCGATGTGATTACCATTAAGATGGATTATTCTTATATCGTTCCAGTTATTGGTTCTGATCGTACCAGTCATTTAACAACAAAGAACGGAGAAGTTTATGCCATCGCACAATGGTTTCCACGCATGAGCGTGTATGATGATATACTGGGATGGAATACTTTGCCATATTGGGGTGGGGGAGAGTTTTATTGTGAATTTGGTGATATCAACTTTGCGATAACTACGCCTGCAAATCATATTGTTGTAGGCTCAGGAGAATTACTAAATCCACAAGAAGTATTTACTGGAGAGCAATTAAAAAGATGGAATGCAGCCAAATTGAGTGATGCTACCGTGCACATTCGTACTGAGGCAGAAGTTACAGATCCTAAATCACGGCCTGCGAAGGATAAATTAACTTGGAAATTCAAAATTACCAATGCCCGAGATGCGGCTTGGTCTTCTTCAAAAGCCTTTGTATTGGATGCTGCTCGGATAAACTTACCGAGTGGTAAAAAATCATTAGCTGTTTCGGCTCACCCGGTAGAAAGTAATGGCATGGATGCTTATGGTCGTGGCGTTGAGTATGTGAAAGCAAGTATAGAGCATTATTCGAAAACCTGGTTCGAATATCCATATCCAATGGCAGTTAATGTAGCTACGAGTATTAGCGGAATGGAATATCCTGGCATCATTTTCTGTGGATGGAAGGATAAAAAGGAAAATGTTTGGGGTGTAATTGATCATGAATTTGGGCACACTTGGTTTCCGATGATAGTGGGTTCTAACGAGCGTAAATTTGGTTGGATGGATGAAGGATTTAATACCTTTATTAATGTATTATCAAGTGAAGAGTTTAACAATGGGGAGTATAAACCACGCCCAACTGCATGGCATAATGTTGGCCGAAACTTAGGTAACCCTGCATTTGAAAATATGATGCTTATGCCTGATGGAATGGCAGAGCGCAATATTGGTTATAACCTATATTTCAAGCCAGGATGGGGATTGGAATTGTTGAGAAACCAAATTGTTGGCAAAGAACGTTTTGATTATGCATTTAAAGAATACATTAAAAATTGGGCATATAAACACCCAACGCCGATAGATTTCTTTCGTTCGATGGACAATGGTACAGGTGAAGATTTAAGTTGGTTTTGGAGAGGTTGGTTTATGAATAGCTGGAAAGTTGATCAAAGTATAAC
>JACMOW010000267.1 GCA_014377775.1 Pedobacter sp.
CAACATAAAATTCCGTTTCTGTAGGAAAAATAATCCATGCTTGCGTATCTTGTAAAGCTCCAATACTCACTGAGTTAACGAATTGTATTTTTCCTAAATCTAAAATCGCTCCAAAATCTATACCCCAGAAACCTTGCCAACGATTACCTACACGCCAATTCAAAGTGCCTCTAACATCGTCAATTAAACCCTCGTTACCACCAGCTGTGAAGCTTTTATTAATTTCACTGTTAATTTTTATTGTATAGTTATTGGTTATCCTTTTATAAGTTGCACTACTTACATAACTTGTTTTATATCCTTTTTTATAAGCGATTGCTTTAATGGTAACCGCTTTATTAATCACAAATGGTTTAGTATATTTTATTTTTTGCGCGTTTGGTAATGATCCATCAAGTGTGTAATAAATATCTGTATTTAGTAGGGCAGTGCTAAGTGTGATTTCAGTATTATTTTTAAAAGTTTCTTGCGGTCCGTCGATTATTGGATTTGGAACAATTATGTTCTCAGAAATCTTCATTACTGGTTTTTGCAGACCAGTTAAATACTTTAAGTTTGGCTTACCTGATAATACAAAATTTAAATTTGCACCATTCGATAAATCTCCAAAGTTTAAGAACAATTTTTTATAAGTCTTCTCATTTAAAGAAATCCCTTTGATATAATAATTTTCATTACTTCTAGCTGGAGCCAAAATCACTATTTTTTTCCCATTCTCTAAACTAATGGTCATTTTTTTAAACCAAGGCGTTCCAACGTTATACATATTATTACCTGGTGATACTGGATAAATGCCCATCGAACTCATCACCAACCAAGCACTCATTTGTCCACAATCTTCGTTACCCGATAAACCATCAGGCTGATCATGATACTGCTCATTCATGATCTTGTTGATGTAGTATTGTGTTTTCTCTGGATGTGTAGTAAAATTAAATAAGTAGGCCATATGGTGACTGGGCTCATTTCCATGTGCATATTGCCCAATTAATCCTGTAATATCACTTTGATCACGCCCAGTTAAACCTTGTTTCGTGGTAAATAATTCATCTAGCTTTTGATGATATATTTTTTCACCTCCCATTAGGTCGATGTGCCCATTTACATCTTGCTGTGTGCTAAAACTATAATGCCAAGAATTGCCTTCTGTGTAGTTATTATTTACTTCTGTAGGGTTAAATGGTTTCCACCAACCACCATTATTACGTGCTCGGATATGGCCAGTAGTGGGGTCATATACATTTTTCCAATTTTGTGCGCGAGTAATATATTTCTGATAATCATCCTCTTCCCCAATCATTTTTGCAAACTGGGCAATACACCAATCATCGTAAGCATATTCCACTGTTTTGGAAGCACTTTCGTGCTCTAAATCGGCCATTACTGCACCTTGATTTGCATAAATATCAATGCCAAATTGTTTTCGGTTCACAGCATGCTTCATTGCTTTTAAAGCAAGTTTTGTATCAAATCCCCTGATCCCTTTTGCATAAGCATCAGTAATTACAGGAATGGCGTGATTGCCTATCATACAATACGTTTCTTCATTAGCCAACGGCCAAATGGGCAATAGTCCTCCTTGCTGATGCATACTTAAAAACGTTTTGATAAAATCTAGCGTACGTTTTCTATCAATAAGTGTTAATAATGGATTTTCTGTCCTATAAGTATCCCATAATGAGAAGACGCTATAGTATTCGAAATCTTTAGCCGTATGAATTTTATTATCTAACCCTCTATATCTACCGTCCGTATCCATGTAAAGATTTGGATTAAGCAAAGAATGATATAAAGCAGTATAAAAGGTAGTTAATTTCGATTTATTCGTTTCTTCAACATCTATTTTAGCCAATTGACTGTTCCAAGCTAACTTTGCTTTTGAAACCGTTTTAACAAAATCAAAACGGTCTTTTTCGCTATTCAAATTCTTTAATGCACCTTGTGCATCTACAGCCGAAATAGCAACTTGTGAATAAATACTCTCCTGAGTTGCTGTTTCGAATTGAATAAACAGCTTAATATTAGTTCCTTTCGCATTCTTTAATTTTGGTTGCAATTCATCATTAATGGCTATGCCAAAAGATTTGAATGGTTTACTATATCGAACATGAAAATATAATTCCTGCCCCTTTGCCCAAGCACTGGATTTTCGATAGCCCCTTATTTCTCTGTCGTTCACAATTTCTACCCAACTCTCTAAAACTTTATCGCGATGCTTTAAATCGATAATAATATTTGCTTCAGTTGAAGTAGGATAGGTGAATTTATATAATCCAACTCTACGGGTTGTCGTAATTTCGGCCTTAATCTTATATTTATCTAAAAATGTGCTATAATAGCCTGGGCTCGCCCTTTCATTTTTTTTTTGAAAAGGAGAAGCATATTGTTTATTAGAAAATTGTGGTTTTCCAACAGTTGGCATAATTAAAAAGTCGCAATAATCTTCGATTCCTGTGCCGCTCAAATGCGTTTGCGAGAAACCATAAAGCAACGAATCGGTGTAATGATAACCTGAACAGCCGTCCCATCCATCCAATCTTGTATCTGGCCCTGGTTGAATCATTCCAAAGGGCAGGGCTGGACCAGGGTAGGTATGGCCGTGACCGCCTGTTCCGATAAATGGATTAACGTAGGTAGTGTAATTTTTTTTGGTTTGTGCAAATCCAAAACTTGTAATTAGTATAAGTGATAATGCGATCTTAAAAAGTCTCATTTGTTTAATTTATTTCAATTTTCTTCATTCTTGAAAAAGGGTAGCCATTGCAACCTTTTTTAGGGTTTTTTCTATCAACATAAGCGGTTTTTTCTGCAATTTCATCAGTATCTGCATCATAAACAGTAAGGCAAAAGCCCCAATTATAAGGTTCCATTCCACTTAACGTCATGTAATCGATACGGGTATATTTATTGGCATCATCTTTATTCGCTGGATCATTTTTTGCGACCAAATATTGCATTTCTGAGTTCCATTTTAGGATGTGAAATTTCATGTTTGGATTTTGAACCCAAAGGCTATCGTTAATGGCATATGTTATTCCATAATCGTCTGTAAAGTTGCCTAGAGTAAATTCGGGAGCTTTTGATTTGGTGTTTTGTGCAAAAGTAAAAATCGGGAACAGAAGTAGAATTCCAAACGCGATCACGTAATTAATTTTCATTTTTTTAAAGCTTCAACCATTTTTTTTACTAATTCTGTTGAAGTTTGCTCAATAGTATGTTCATCATTAACAAAATCCATGTTACTACAAATTTTTATTCGTGCCGAGGCATGAAATACTTTTGCGCCAGTTTTTTCTTTAATATCAACAATGTTTTGTAGATTAATTCCGGCACCAGGCATAATCTCAATCCGGTTATTAGCCAATTCAACCAAAGTTGCTAACTTTTTAATACCATTCTGTGCGTTTTCGGCTCCGCCGGATGTTAAAACTCGAGTAAATCCTAATTGTATTATGTCTTCTAATGCTTTTTCTAAATCATTACACCCATCAAACGCCCGATGAAAGGCAACTGGCATTGGATAAGCTAGATCAACCAATAGCTTACATCTTTCTTTGTCAATTTTTCCATCTGATAATAAAATCCCGAAAACAATGCCATCGCAACCCAGTTCTTTACTAATTTGGAGATCAATTTTCATTAACTCAAATTCATCATCAGTATATAAAAAATCACCACCTCGCGGACGAATAATCGGCCAAATTGCAATTTTTAATCGCTCTTTAGCCATTTTGATGGTGGCATAACTTGGTGTTGTTCCATCTTCGGCCATGTTCTCACATAGTTCTATTCGTATCGCACCTCCTCGCTCGGCTGCTAAAGCAGAAGTAAAAGAATTAGCGCATACCTCGAGACCTGTCATATCTTTTTTGTCTAGTATTGGAAATAGGAAACGGGAAATATACGTTAAGCACCTAGTCCATTCCCCACTTCCTCTAATAGTAACTTTTCCCTTTTATCACTAAATCTTGCTTCATCCGATCACAAACAGCATAACTAAATCCTCTTTGGATAGCATAAGCACCATATTCACCATTTTTATTCATGGCTAAAAAGCCAACTTGGATATTTTTGGCAATTTCTGGTTTCTTTCTGATAATTCGCATCACTGCTTCTTTACAAGCATCCTCAGGAGAATAACCTTGTCGCATTAATTCGACTACTAAAAACGATCCAACATTTCTTACTACTTCTTCACCAACACCTGTTGATGTTGCACCACCAATTTCATTATCAATGTATAAGCCCGCTCCAATAATCGGACTATCACCAATACGACCATGTAGTTTATATGCCATCCCACTCGTTGTGCATGCACCCGAAAGGTTTCCTTTTACATCCATCGCAATCATTCCAATGGTATCATGATTATATTGGTTTCCTGGTAGTTTTTGAGGGGCCGCCTTATCATATAGTTTATTCTCAACATTCATCATAGGCTCATATTTAGCCGTTTTAAGCCAAGCTTTCCAAGCTTTTTCACTAGACGGGGTTAGCAAATTTTCTTTTTTAAATCCCTGTTCTAAAGCAAATTGTAAGGCACCATCTCCAGCTAACATCACATGAGGCGTTTTTTCCATAACTTTTCTGGCAACAGAAATAGGGTGTTTAATATGTTCTAAGGCTAAAACGGCACCGATATTCCCATTTTCATCCATAATACAAGCATCTAAAGTTACTTTTCCATCACGATCTGGTAGTCCTCCATAACCAACAGATTGGTTCGACTCATCAGCCTCTGGCACCCAAACACCTTGCTCTACCGCATCTAGCGCACGTCCGTTTTTAATTAAAATTTTCCATGCATCCGCATTTGCAGCTACACCAAAATCCCAAGTAGAAATTACAATGGGTTTATTCACCTCATTCGGTAAACTAGAAGCAATACTTTTTTTATCTAAGGCCAATAATAGGGCCGATGCTGTAATAAATTTTCTTCTATTGATCATTATTTTAAACTAAACTCATCCGCATCCTTTAAGAAAGTAAATTGTCGCCTAATTTTTTCCAATTCTGCATAATTAATGCTAAAAGTATATAAATCTTCATCCTCTGGTTTATAATATATGGTATTACCAAATGGGTCTATACACATCGAATGTCCACTATGATACACCTGATTACCATCGTGCCCAACTCTATTAACTGCAACCACATAACTCTGATTTTCAATGGCACGAGCATGAATTAAAGTTCTCCAGTGGGATGATCTTTTATCAGGCCAACTTGCTACCAATAGTAAAATATCGTAACCTTCACTTTTATTTCGAAGCCAAACAGGGAAACGTAGATCGTAACAAATGGCCAATCTAATTTTCCAACCCTTCAACTCTACAATCAACCGTTCGTTACCCAATGTGTAATGTTTATCTTCATCGCCCATACCAAATAGGTGATGTTTATCGTAATATTGGTATTCACCGCTTGCTAGCATCCAGATCATTCGATTGTAGCAATTTCCATTTTCCTTTATAATGATGCTCCCAGTAACTGCACATTCATACTGTATGGCAATTTTTTTTAACCATTGCATGGTTTTGCCATTCATTTCTTCAGCAAGTGCTTCGGCTTTCATGGTAAAACCAGTACTGAACATTTCTGGTAAAACAATTAGATCAGTTTTCTCTCTAACCCCACTAGCGAGCCTAAGTGATATATTTTGAAGGTTTTTATCTACATTTTCCCAAAACAAGTAGGCTTGAAAAACTGTAATCTTCAAGTTTTGTATATTTAAATAGTGTGGATTTTCCATGTTTTAACTAATAATTTAAACTTTCATTAATCTTTCAACGGCTTTTTCTAAAGTATCTTGTGATTTGGCGAAACAAAAGCGTAATATTTTATCATCGGTATTTTTTGTGTAAAATGCCGATACAGGAATGCTCGCTACACCGTGCTCAATTGTTAACCTTTTAGCCATATCTTTATCTTTTTCATCACTAAAATGAGCATAGCTTACGCATTGGAAATAAGAACCTTTACAAGGTAATAATTTAAAATTTGTTTGCGAGAGTAACGAACGGAACAAATCTCTTTTTTGTTGGAAAAATATCGATAATTCATCATAAATATTTTCGCTTTTAAGGTAGTTTGCAATTCCAACTTGCATGGGAGTGTTTACACTAAATACATTAAATTGATGTACCTTCCTAAACTCAAGCATTAGTTTAGCTGGTGCTAAACAGTATCCAATTTTCCAGCCTGTTGTATGTAACAATTTTCCAAAAGAAGCCACTATATAGCTGCGCTCGCGCAATTCGGGATAAAGGGCAACACTCTGGTGTTTGATGTCATCGAAAATAATGTGTTCATATACCTCATCACTTAGTATGAGAATGTCTGTATTTTTAGTTAATTTGATTAGTGCATCGATATCTTTTTTACTTAAAACGCTACCTGTTGGGTTATGCGGACTATTCAAAATAATCATCTTGGTGTTTGCCGAAAAAAGTTTTTTCACCATGTCCCAATCAATTTCATAATCTGGCCCGTGCAGCTCAAATGGTTTTACTAATCCACCTAATAATTTTACTGCTGGTGAATAACAATCGTACGCAGGCTCAAATATAATAACTTCATCTCCAGCATTAATGGTAGCAGCCAATGCGGTAAATATTGCTTGTGTACCACCTGCCGTTATGGTAATCTCTGTTTCTGAGTCGTAATTTGCTTGGTAATATTGGTTTATTTTTTCGCTAACAAGTGCTCTTAATGCAGGTATTCCAGACATTGGTGCGTACTGATTGTGCCCACTCTTTAGGGCTTCAGTAACACAATTGATCAGTTTTTCTGGTACAGGATAATCTGGGAATCCTTGAGATAAGTTAATGGCGTTATGTTCTTGGGCCAATTTAGACATCACTGTAAAAATACTTGTGCCTACGCTAGGTAATTTTGAATTTAAAAGAATCATGAATTACGAAAATAGAAATAAAATGGTAAAGAAGCTAATGGATATTGTGCATTGATTTTACTTCTTTTTGTAGTAATTTTCTTTTCTGTTAAATAATTGATATTTTAGCTACATGACTTTTAAAACCAAAGAAAGTAGATTACTCCTCATTTTAGGTGCACTTTTCGTAGCCAATGCCATTGTATCAGAGTTTATAGGCGTAAAAATTTTTACGGTAGAAGGTACATTAGGAATCAGAAAGTTTGATGTTAACTTATTTGGTGTGCCTAATCTTTCGTTTAATATGTCCGCTGGCGTACTTACTTGGCCAATTATATTTATTATGACGGACATTATTAACGAGTATTTTGGCGTAAAACAAGTTCGTTTTTTATCGATATTAACCTGTATATTAATTAGTTTTGCTTTTCTTGTGGTTGGCTTAGCAATGAAGCTTCAACCGGCAGATTTTTGGCAGATTCAGAAAGTTAATGGACAAAACATAAATATGCCTATTGCTTTTGATGCCATTTTTGGTCAGGGCATGTGGATTATTGTGGGTTCTATTGTTGCATTTTTAGTGGGTCAGATGGTAGATGTGTTGATTTTTCATCGTATTAAGCGGTTTACAGGGGAAAAAGGCCTGTGGTTAAGAGCAACCGGGTCAACTGTTGTTTCTCAGCTCGTAGATAGCTTCGTGGTTATTTTTATTGCGTTTTATTTAAATCCAGCGTACAATTGGAGTTGGCAAATGGTTGCTGCTATAGGTCTAGTTGGCTATACTTATAAATTTGCAATTGCTTTAATTATGACGCCAGTGTTGTATCTTGTACATACCATAATCGATAATTATTTAGGAAAAGACCTAGCTCAACGAATGATAAAAATGGCTGGAAGGAGATAAACCTTATAAATCTGTTTTACTGACATTCAAATAGCAAAAGCTCCGTTATTTTTTGTATCTTTGTGCAAATTTTTATACATTAATGAAGATATTTATTACAGGCCTTCCTTTAGAAGTAGGGGAAGATGAATTAACAGCCGTATTTGGTGATTTCGGTCAAGTAAAATCACTTAGAATTATTAAAGATCGCGAAACCAATCAAAGCCGTGGCTTTGGGTTTGTAGAGATGCCGATTGATGAAGAAGCTAAAGAAGCTATCAAAAGAATGAATGGTGGAGACTACAATGGTAACCGTATCAAAGTTGCGGAAGCACAAGAGAAACCAAACACAGGCGGAAATGCAGGTGGTGGTTTCAAGCGTAACAACAGCAGAGAACGTAGTTATTAAACGGGACAACTAATATTTATTAATAGCAATTTAACGATTGCTAAATATCTAATTTATAAAGTATTGCGGATTTAGGTCCGCTTTTTTTTTGAGATTGTTTATCAATTTTCAACTTCATAGTTTATGAAGAAAATATTATTTTCATAAATAGATTGTTTTTTTATTCTAAATTAGAGTAATGAAAGTTGATTATATTGCTTTATCAGTACCAGTTTTTTTTATACTTATAGGAATAGAATTGGCTTATGCTTTTTATAAAAAGCTTCAGTATTATCGCTTCAACGACTCTATTTCTAATTTAAGCCAAGGCATTAGCTCACAGATTACGGGTTTATTCATGAAAACGGCGCTATTTTTTGGCTATTCTTATATTTTTGAGCATTGGCGGTTATTTGATTTACCCCGTACCATGTGGGTATTGATTATTTTGTTTATTGGGGTAGATTTTTTCTATTATTGGTTTCATCGGATGAGCCATCAGGTTAATGCTTTGTGGGCAGCCCATATTGTTCATCACCAATCAGAAGAATATAATTTAACGGTAGCCTTAAGGCAATCGTGGTTTCAAAGTTGGTTTTCTTGGGTATTTTATCTGCCTTTAGCATTCATTGGTTTCGATCCGCTACTATTTGTTACGCTAAGTGCTTTTAACCTGTTATATCAATTCTGGATTCATACACGAGTGATTAAAAGTATGGGCATTTTAGAATATATTTTAAATACCCCTTCACACCATCGCGTTCATCATGGATCAAATCCAAAATATATTGATAAAAATCATGCTGGCACATTAATTATTTGGGACAAGCTATTCGGTACATTTCAAAAAGAAGAAGAAGAGGTATATTATGGAATAACTACTCCTTTAGCAAGCTGGAATCCAGTATGGGCAAATTTTCATTATTGGGCTGAACTTTGGCATACCGCAAAACAAACTAATCGTTTAATTGATAGAATTAACGTTTTTGTTAAACCTCCAGGGTGGTATCCTGAAAGCATAGGTGGATTTAAAGATGCACCTGAAATTGATACCGAAAATTATAAGAAATTCGACGATCAATACCACCATAATATAATTCTTTATGTTTTATTTCAATTTCTAATTGCACTAGCTTGCGGGTCTGCCTTGCTATTTTTAAATGCAAAAATGTCTACACTACATTTAACATACGCAGCAATATTCACTATTTTAACCTTATTAAGCTGTGGCGCATTACTGGAAAAGAAAAACTGGTTAAGGCTTTTTGAATTTACCAGATTAATTATCAGTATAATTGTTATTTACCTTCTGAAAGAAATAATTAATTCTAATTTATTGGTGATAAGTGCAATTGGCTTGCTATTGATTTCAATCATTTTGTTTTATTTTTTACAAAAGTCTATTTTATATGCTCAAAAAACATCAAGGATTTAATTTCGGATTTGCTTTACTTTTTATTACTCAACTTATAACCGAGTCAGATACACTAACAGAGCTGTTTCTAATACCGAATGTGCATTATTTTATAAAACCATTAATTACGTTATCGTTATTTGGATTATTACTTTTTCATACGGGATTAAGGGGTCGTTTTTCTAAACGTATTGGAATAGGTTTAGTATTTGGTTTAGTTGGCGATATTTTTTTATTGTTCGATAACCATAATGAACAATTCTTTATCTATGGCTTGGTTGCTTTTCTAATGGGTCATATTTCATATATGAGTGCATTTTATTTAGACTATAAAATAAATAAAGGAGTCTATAAAAAACATTCAAAAAATGCAATTATAGCCTATGGTTTTTTTAGTGTTTTATTTTGTGCAGGATTATGGACCTATTTGGGGCCAATGAAAATTCCGGTAATTATTTATGCATCGGCAATTTCAGCGATGGGTGTAATGGCTGTTAATCGGTTTGGGCGAGTAAATTCATTGAGTTATGATCTTATTTTTTATGGGTCGCTTTTATTTGTGCTATCCGATTCAGTTTTAGCGATTGATCGTTTTGTACATGGTTTTAAACTATCAGGTGTTATTGTTATGGCGAGCTACATGGCTGCACAGTATTTAATTACAATGGGTAATATAGAGCGAAAGATGAAAAAGAAAGTTGAAGAAATTATTTAATCATTACACCTGGTTTATTTACAATGGGAATACGAATCATATTACCCTCAACAATGCTCTCCGGTAGAAATATAAATTTCTTGTCGAAAATTTCTTTATCAATATAATAGCTAAGCCAATATTCGTTCGTTAATCCGAATACTTGAGTATCGATTGCTTCTACTCCAGCGTAAGATTGTGCAGTTAAATTACCAATAGAATGTCGTAATAATGAAGTTTTAATCTGCTTCCCATCTTTTTCCCCATATCCCTTCGATGTAATTAAAACATTGGTAATAGCTTCGTTCTTTAAGTTAATTATGTAAACTTTCCAATTTTTAACTTCTGGAGTTTCGCTCATTAAAACCACGGCAATGGCAACATCTTCGACAATATTATTTGGTAGGTCTGCTTTCATACCACAAACTATTTCTTTTTCGCTGCTACTTTCTTTTTCGCAGGTGTTTTTTTCTTTTTAGTTTCAAACGCATCGGGCACTTGAATTACAATTAACTTTTTAACTTCCTCTAATGAGATAGATGCTAATTCCTCCGCTGTAAATTTTTGTTTCGTCTTCCCGTTATTTCCTAATTTCAACATTTCCTTTCCAAAACGAATAAATGGCCCCCATCTGCCGTTCTCCAAAGCTATTTTCTCATCATTCCATTGCTGGATAAATCGGTTACTTTCTTTTTCGATCTTTTTTTCAATCAATTCATTGATATCTTTTTGCGAAAGCTGCTCAAAATTGTAGGCTTTTGGTACATTGATGAATAAGTTATTCCACTTGATAAACGGACCAAAACGACCAGTTCCTTTGGTTACAGGTAATTGATCATATTCAGCTACAGGTGCATCCGCGGTTACTTTCTCATTTATTATTTCAATCGCACGTTGAATATCAACGGTAAGTGGATCTTCGTTTTTTGGAATAGAAATAAATGCATCTCCCCATTTCACATATGGGCCAAAGCGACCAACGCCAACTGAAACTTCCTTGCCATCATAATCTTCTAGCTGGAAGGGTAGTTTAAATTGATCCAGGGCTTCTTCTAGACTTACTGTTCCAACAGATTGAGTTTTAGATAAACTCGCATAGCGCGGCTTATCAGCATTTTCATCATCACTTATTTCTCCAATTTGAACCAAAGGCCCATAACGGCCAACTTTTGCATATACATTTTTACTCGATACAGGATCAATTCCCAATAAACGTTCGCCATTTGCACGATCGGCATTTTCTAAAGTATTTTCTACCTCGCTATGAAAAGGCGTATAAAAGGAATGGAGCATATTTGTCCATTCTTGCAAACCTTGCGCAATCTCATCAAACTGTTTTTCAACATTTGCAGTAAAGTTAAAATCTACAATGCCTTTAAAGTGTTCCACTAAAAAATCGTTCACCACCTCGCCAATATCAGTAGGAAAAAGTTTAGACTTTTCAGCCCCTGTAATTTCAGATTTGGTTACTTTATTAATGTTTTCATCCACTAAAATCATACTCAAAAAATCACGTTTTCTGCCATCTCTATCTTCCTTAACTACATAACCACGATTTTGAACCGTAGAAATAGTGGGTGCATAGGTAGACGGTCGTCCGATGCCTAACTCCTCTAATTTTTTCACTAAACTCGCTTCGGTATATCTTGCCGGCGGACGAGAAAATCTTTCTGTGGCTGCTAGTTCTTTTAAAATTAAGGCTTGTCCTTTTGCCAATGGTGGGAGCAAATTGCTGTCTTCAATTTCCTCCTCATCTTCGTCTGTTGATTCTAAATATACTTTCAAGAAACCATCAAATTTCATTACTTCTCCTTCGGCAATGAGTACTTCTTTTCGCGTACTCATGCTAATGGCTACAGTTGTTTTCTCAAAAATTGCTTCACTCATTTGTGAAGCAATAGCACGCTTCCAAATTAAATCGTATAAGCGTTTTTCAGAACTATCCCCATCTACGCTGTGCTGGTTAAAATAAGTTGGTCTGATGGCCTCATGTGCTTCTTGTGCTCCTGCTGTTTTTGTTTTATAAACCCTAGGTTGATGATATTTTTCGCCCCAAGTAGATCTAATTTCAGCGGATGCTGCATCAATTGCAGTTTGAGAGAGATTTACTGAGTCTGTTCTCATGTAAGTGATTTTACCACTTTCGTATAAACGTTGTGCAATTTGCATGGTTCTGGCTACCGAAAATCCAAGTTTTCTTGAAGCCTCTTGTTGCAAGGTAGAAGTGGTAAAGGGTGCTGCAGGATTTCTTTTAGCAGGTTTAACTTCTAAATTGATCACTGCAAAACTTGCTTTCAAGCCATCTTGTAAGAATTTTTCAGCATCAGTGGCTTTCTCGAAACGATGAGGCAGCTCTGCTTTTACCGTTTCTTTTGCTTTTCCAGTTGAAAATTGAGCGGTAATTTTAAATGCTGCTGTTGAATTAAATTTATTAACTTCTCGTTCACGATCTACAATTAATCGAACCGCCACCGATTGCACGCGACCTGCTGATAACGATGGTTTTACTTTTTTCCAAAGCACTGGCGATAGTTCAAAGCCCACTAAACGGTCTAAAACTCTTCTTGCCTGCTGTGCGCGAACCAAATTATAATCTATGGTTCTTGGATTTTCGATCGCCTTTAAAATAGCAGGCTTGGTAATTTCGTGAAAAACAATTCTTTTTGTATTACTTTCTTTAAGCCCTAAGGTTTCATACAGATGCCATGATATGGCTTCTCCTTCGCGATCTTCATCGGATGCTAACCATACCATATCGGCGTCTTTTGCTAGCTTTTTAAGTTCTGCAACGATCTGCTTTTTATCTGCAGGTACCTCGTATGTTTGGCTAAAATTATTGGTGGTGTCTATTCCCATATCACCTTTTACCAAGTCGCGAATATGGCCATAACTAGACTTAACCAAAAAATCTTTTCCTAAATACCCTTCTATGGTTTTAGCTTTTGCTGGTGATTCGACGATAAGTAAATTTTTTGCCATTCAGAACGTTTTTCTGCAAATAAAACTATAAATAAGTCTAAATTCAAAATTGGTATCGTAATTATTTTTTGAAAAGTTGTCTGATTTCAATTTTAATACCCTCAAATTCATAAGTTAAGCACTTAATATGAACGGTTTAAGTGATTTTTAATTTTATCAATTTCTTTACAATATTATTATTTAATAAAACCATTTTGTGAGTAACTTCGTATAATATAAAATGTATAGCGTTTGGCGTTTGGCGTCTTGCACTATAAAAGTTTAACCCTTAACCTCAAAAAAATGATCAACAGTTTATTACTAGTACTTAGTTTATGGATTGCGCCAAATCCCCCAAAAACAGTTTATGATTTCACCATTAAAACCATTGATGGTAAAGAAGTGAAACTTTCGAAATTTAAAGGCAAAAAAATATTAATTATAAATACCGCATCCAAATGTGGTTATACACCACAATATGAGGATTTGGAGAAATTACATA
>JACMOW010000268.1 GCA_014377775.1 Pedobacter sp.
GAGCTGGGCTTAACGCGTGCTGCGCTATATCGGCGGATTGAGAAGTTTGGGCTTTAGTTTAAAGTTCTAAGTTCAGTTTTCTAAAGTCGCAATCAAATATTAATTTTAACACATTGTTATATTATTACTTTAAACTTATAACTTTAAACTCATTGTTCTATCAAAGATTCACATTTCGATTAATCAGTAGGCTGTTGTTCATTAATTTGATGGCAGTACTTTTGTATTATTTAATCCGCAATACAGAATTATGGTTTACCATTACTGGGGTTGGTTTAATTTTACTGATGAGTGTAATTTCTCTTTATTATTACATCAATGAGATTAGGGAAGACATTAAACGGTTTATTTTAGCTGTTAAAACCCGAGATCATACCTTGAATTTTAAAAATAAAGCAACCAAAGGAAGTTTTCCTGAATTATATGAATCGTTTAATGAGATTATTCAAATCCACAAAGACATACAACTAGAGCAAGATGCCATTTTTCAACTCATTAAAACAATTTTAGAACAGGTTCCTGTAGGGGTAATCGTGGTTAAAAAAGACAAAGAAAATCATCGCCACTCAGAAATTTCATTTTTTAACCAGGCCGCTACAAATTTGCTAAACGTTCCTGCATATCGTTATTGGCATCGTTTTGAGGCCCATTTACCCATTTTCACCGGAGAAATTGGCAAAATAAATAATGGTGGTAAACGATTTTTAGAAATTAAGCTACAAGAAAAACTTGTTCAATTATCGATAGAAGTTATTCCGATTAATTTATATGGTACAGATCATCTTATTATTTCCTTCCAAAATATAAAAGATGAAATTGAACAAAAGGAAACCGAAGCTTGGAACCGTTTAATTGGCGTAATCTCGCACGAAATTTTAAATTCCATTACACCCATTAGCTCCCTATCCGACACGGTTAATCAGATGATTACTGACAAAACCAGCTTAAGCAAAGAAGATTTGGAAGATCTTAAGCCTGCTTTACAGACCATTAAAAGACGATCAGAAGGTTTATTGGATTTTGTAAAGGATTACCGGTTAATTGCAGAATTACCCACTCCAAATACCGAAAAATATAGTGTGGGCGAAGTTTTACAACATATAAAAGTGTTGATGCAGCCAATGGTAGCCGCCAAGCATATTCAATTTCAAGTATTGCAAACCGCTTCAAAAATTTCATTACAATTAGATTTCAAGCTGATAGAGCAAGCCATTATTAATTTAATTACCAATAGCATTTATGCACTTGAAGAGATCGAAAAACCTATAATTCAGGTTACTTATCGTTTAATGCACAACAAAGTATATATCGATGTAATTGATAATGGTAAGGGCATTGAAAAAAGCGATTTGGAAAAGATTTTCGTTCCTTTTTATACCACACGAAAAAGTGGTTCGGGCATTGGTTTAACCATTACCCGAAACATTATGAAAATGCACCATGGAGGATTAGAAGTGAATTCGACTCCCAGAACAGCAACTACTTTTTCGTTGGTTTTTAACTATTTATAGCTAAATCACCGTCCCATTTGGGATCGTCGCTCCTTTTTTAACCACAACGATACCATCCTTTACTACATATAAACCATAATCGCCTTCTGCTAGATGAGAGCCTCCGTTAATGCGAACATCGTTTCCGATACTACAATTTTTATCTATAATGGTATTGTTAATGTAACAACGATCGCCTATACCCAGTAGCGGACGTCCGGCAATCGTATCTTCCTGTATTTCAGATAAAGTTTGATAATGATCACTGCCCATTACATACGAATTTACAATGGTTGTTCCTTTACCAATTCGGCATCGAATGCCCAAAACCGAGCGCTCTACTCTACTTGCTTGTACAATACAGCCTTCGGCAATAATGGTGCGTTCTAGTGTAGTTCCCGATATTTTAGAAGGTGGTAGCATCCTTGCGCGCGTAAAAATAGTGTGCGCATTATCGAACATGTTAAACTGAGGTAATTCATCTGTTAAGCCCAAATTGGCTTCAAAAAATGAAGAAATATTACCAATGTCGGTCCAATAGCCTTCGTATTGATAGCTAAGCACCTTATTTGAAATTAAAGAACGTGGAATAATTTCCTTTCCAAAATCCTTTTCTTCTGGGTTTTCCTTTAAAAGCTTGATGAGTAACTCGCGGTTAAAAATATAGATCCCCATTGAGGCCAAATAATTTCTTCCTTGACCTTTCATTTCATCACTAGTTTCAGAGGTCCAATCTGGTAACAATTCGGCTTTTGGCTTTTCTATAAATGAAGAAACGAAACTCTCCTCATCGGTTTTTAAAATCCCAAATTCGGTTGCATCGCCTGCGTTAACAGGAATAGTAGCGATAGAAATATCTGCATTTTTATCAATATGTGCTTTGAGCATCGCCTTAAAATCCATTTGATACAATTGATCACCAGACAAAATGAGTATATAATCGAACTCATGGTTCATGATATGATGCATACACTGGCGTACCGCATCGGCAGTTCCCTGAAACCAAGTAGGGTTTTCTGGTGTTTGCTCAGCAGCTAAAATATCAACAAATGCCTTAGAAAAATGACTAAAATGATAGGTATTTTTGATGTGTTTATTTAGAGAGGCTGAGTTAAACTGGGTTAAAACAAACATCCGATGGATACCTGAATTGATACAGTTTGAAATAGGGATATCAACCAACCGATATTTACCACCTATGGGTACTGCGGGTTTAGAACGGGTTTGTGTTAATGGAGACAATCTTGACCCTTGACCACCGCCAAGGATTACGCCCAATACTTTATCAGTCATACTTATTCATTTATATTTGGTATAAATCTATATATTGTTGTGCCGCTCTATCCCAAGAGTGATCTAAACACATGATAAACTTACGAATTTCTTTAAGTTTTTTTTGGTCTAAATAAAGTTCGTAGGCTCTTCCTATTGCGTGTCCAACATCCCACATATTAGTTTGATCATGGCAAATTCCAAATCCACCATCACCAATATCAATTACCGTATCTTTTAATCCACCAATGCGCCTTACGATTGGAATGGTACCATATCGCAAAGCATACATTTGATTTAAGCCACAAGGTTCAACTCTTGATGGCATTAATAAAAAATCGGCTCCAGCATAAATTTGGTGCGATAAAGCTTCATTATAACCAATATAAGCGTTGTAGTTGCCTGGAAATTGATATTTTAACTCGTTTAGTCTATCTTCTACTTTAGAGTCTCCAGAGCCTAAAACTAAAATATTAATCGCTCCATCACCTTGCTGTAAAGCATTATAAAAAATATCAGGTAATAAATCAGCTCCTTTTTCTCCTACTAATCTACCTATAAACGTATACAATGGCTTGGTTTTATCTAGGCTAAAAACATCACAAAGCGCTGCTTTGTTTGCCCTTTTTCCATTTTCTACCGTTTTATTCGTAAAGCATTTAGTGAGCATTGGATCTTGTTGAGGATCCCAAACCTCGTTGTCTATTCCATTTAAAATTCCCGCAGATTTACCCCGTTCTTGCGCCAATAAACCTTCTAGTCCATTGGCTTTATAACTAATTTCATCTAAATAACTAGGCGATACCGTTGTTACCCTCCATGCACATTTAATAGCTGATGCAAGGGGATTAATGGAGTTGCCCCAATCTAGTTTACTCGAGTTTCGTAAATCATATGCGGGCAAATAGTACAATTTATCCCAACCAAATTGCCCTTGATACTGTGCATTATGAATGGTTAAAATAGTAGTAATATAATTTAAATGGCGGTATTGATAGCAATTGCCAATCATAAATGGGATTAAGCCCGTATGATGGTCGTGGCAATGGATCACGTTAGGTTTATGCTCCCATTGGGCAATCCAATTTAAAGCAGCAATTTGAAAGGCTAAAAAACGCTCGGTATCATCATCGTATCCGTACACTTTTTCTCGATCTAACAACCCGGCAATGTGAACTAAAAACAAATCGAAACCTAGCTTATTTGTTTTTTCTCTAAAAATACGAACCTGTAAATTATCGTACCCTAGTCTCACCCAACCATCATACACCACTTCAAATTCGTTCTCGTACAAAAATTTAGTGCTGTAAGCAGGCATCACCACTTTAGCCACTTGGCCAAGTTTATTTTGATATTTTGGTAAAGCCCCAACTACATCGCCCAAGCCGCCAACTTTTGCAACTGGATAGCATTCTGCACTGAAGTGTATTATTTCCATATTTTATTTGTCGAAAAAACTTTAGTCAAAATAGGCAATAGATTGATTATTGCAAACAAATCCGAAAAATAATTTTTTAGCGAAGAAAAATGGCCAGGTTACAAACCCAGCCATTTACAAACTAAATAAAAAAACTAAAATAAAAACTATTCTTCTTGAGCCATTATCGAATAAAACTCCTTAATTACATTAAATTGTGGATGTAACGAAACAACTTGACCAAACACCAATAAAGCCGGTGATTTAATTTTTTTCTCTTGGATTAATTCTTCAATTGTGTCTACGATCCCCACCACCACGTTTTCTGATGTTGATGAGCCGTTCTCAATAACTGCAACGGGTAAATGAGTTTTACCTTCGCTTTTAAAGATCTCAGCAATTTCTTTAATTTTTTCTACCCCCATTAAAACCACTATGGTAGCATTAGATTTTGCCGCCACATGCAAATCTGGGGAAATTTCACCATTGGCGTTCGTTCCAGTTACTACCCAAAAGCTTTCGCTGAGCGTACTATATACCATTGGTATTTTTTGCAAACCTGGTACACCCAAAGCACTCGAAATACCAGGAATAATTTCTGTAGGGATACTGTATGATTCTGCTACGTCAATTTCTTCGTACCCACGGGCAAAAACAAATGGATCGCCACTTTTAAGTCGAACTACATGTCCGTAGTTTAATGCGTAGTCAATCATCAATTTGTTCACTAATTCTTGTGAAAATGATTCATTTCCAGATTGCTTACCTACATACACTTTAATAGCATCTTCTGGTGCATAATTTAGCAAAGCTTCATTTACGAGAGCATCGTACAAAACCACATTGGCGGTTTGCAAGGCTTTAACTCCTTTTATGGTTAACAAGTCTGGATCGCCCGGACCTGCTCCTACTAGGGTTACTTTAGGTTCAATGGTAGTGGTTTTAGCATTTTTTACAATCATGGGGTTCAAAAAAATTGGTGCAACAGCACAAAAATAAACAAAATCCATAGAAATAGTAGTATTTATTTTATAATAACTATTTCTGTACCTTAATTCCGAAACATCAACGCTCCCACTGTTAAATTTGTACGGCTGTCAATTAAAATAGCAGAGCCATTTGCACGGTTATCACCATATACGTCGTATGACAATACTTCGGCGGTTTTTAACACCACCCTACCAATATCGTTTAACTTAAAATCATCCGCTGCTGCCTTCTCTAAAGTGTTAATATCTACTTTAAAGATAATTTCGTCAATTTTACATTTACTCAATTTGCTATTATGCTGAATGAGGTAGGTGATCGAAGGATCTAAGACTCGAGCATCCATCCAGCATAAATCAGCTTCGATACGTTTAGATTCGATTGGCAAGGCTGAGGAGTTTACCAAAATATCGCCACGGCTAATATCAATATTGTCTTTTAAATGAATAATTACCGACTGACCCACATAGGCTTGTAGTAAATCGTCATCAAAAAACTCAATTCTGCTAATGGTCGAACTCACATTTGATGGCAATACTGTTACATAATCGTTTAGCTTAAAAGTACCGCTTAATACTCTGCCTGCATAACCTCTATAATCGTGCAGTTCATCGGTTTGTGGCCTGATGACCCATTGTACTGGCATTCTGGCCGGCTCTGTGGTATCGTGATCGTCTACTTCTACCTGCTCTAAAAAATGTAATAAACTTTCGCCTTCGTACCAGTGCATAGTACTAGATGGCACCACAATATTATCCCCCTTTAAAGCACTTACCGGTATATAGGTTACATTTTTTAAGCCTAGATTTTGAGCCAAGGTTTTGTATTTTTCGATGATTGCATTAAATACAGTTTCATTATACGCAACCATATCCATCTTATTGATACAGACTACGATATGCTTTAATTCTAAAAGCGAAACAAGATAAGAGTGGCGGATGGTTTGTTCTACCACTCCATTTCTAGCGTCGATTAAAATAATGGCTAGGTTAGCGGTTGAGGCTCCCGTTACCATGTTTCGGGTATATTGAATGTGGCCCGGTGTATCGGCTATAATAAACTTTCGTTTCTCGGTTTGAAAGTATTTATAGGCCACATCAATGGTTATACCCTGTTCTCTTTCGGCGCGTAACCCGTCGGTTAAAATTGCCAAATCTATTGTTCCATCGTCATTTTTGCGATTAGAATGCTGTAAAGCTTCTAGCTGATCAGCCAAAATTGAATCTGTATCATATAACAGGCGACCAATTAAGGTGCTTTTTCCGTCGTCTACAGAACCTGCGGTGAAGAATTTTAATATGTTCATTTTACTTAGTTTAAATTAGTGGTATTACATAAGGACTATTGCGTATTGTACACCTTAAAAATACCCTCCCTTTTTCCTATCCTCCATAGCGGCTTCAGATACTTTATCGTCCATACGCGCGCCACGTTCTGAGATTTTTGAAGCGGTGATTTCAGTAATAATATCATCAATCTGGTCGGCATCCGACTCTACTGCAGCGGTACAAGACATATCGCCAACCGTTCTAAATCTCACTTTTCTGTTGGTGATGATATCTTCATCGTCCATATTTAAAAAAGGAGATGCTGCCATTAACTGTCCATTTCTAGTGATGCAATCGCGCTGATGTGCAAAGTAAATACTTGGCAAAGCAATTTTTTCTCTTCTTATGTAATTCCACACATCGAGTTCTGTCCAATTGCTAATTGGGAACACACGAACATTTTCCCCTTTATGGATTTTTCCGTTATAGATGTTCCATAATTCTGGTCGCTGTCGCTTCGGATCCCATTGTCCAAATTCGTCGCGCACTGAGAAAATCCGTTCTTTCGCTCTTGCTTTTTCTTCATCTCTACGTGCCCCACCAATACAGGCATCAAAACCATGTGCTTGAATGGTATCTAATAATGTAACAGTTTGCAAGGCATTTCTACTCGCATTTTTACCAGTTTGCTCCATTACCTTTCCTTCGTTTATAGATTGCTGCACAGCGCCGACAATCAGTCTTTCACCAATCCGCTCCACCATTTCGTCACGATACCGAATCGTTTCTTCGAAGTTATGACCCGTGTCTATATGTACCAAGGGAAAAGGAAATTTGCCCGGACGAAATGCCTTTTCTGCCAATCTCACCAAGGTAATCGAATCTTTTCCGCCCGAAAACAACAACGCCG
Organism: Pedobacter sp.; assembly: GCA_014377775.1. Lineage (GTDB taxonomy): Bacteria > Bacteroidota > Bacteroidia > Sphingobacteriales > Sphingobacteriaceae > Pedobacter. Next base: position 7,345 of record JACMOW010000268.1, read on the forward strand.
GCTTTTCAAATTGCCCAGCTACTTCTCTTAAAATGTGAATCGATTCTGATTCGAGTTCGTCTAAATAATCCATGTTACTTCTTAATTTGTATTGCGTATTGAGACAAATTGCTATCTCAAATCATATACCCAACCAGTTTATATTTTACATTTTACATTCACTTCACTTCGTGAAGCCCACATTCCTTTTTCGATTGATCTTCCCACCACCAGCGGCCGGCACTAAAATCTTCTCCAGGTTGTACGGCACGCGTACAGGGTGCGCAGCCTATGCTAGGAAAGCCCTTATCATGTAGGGTATTGTAAACAATGTTATTGTTTTTTATATAGCTTCTTACTTCTTCTAAATTCCAATTAAAGATGGGATGAAACTTGATAAGTTGATTTCCCTCGTCCCATTCTAGGTTTTCCATATCGTCTCTATTGACACTTTGTTCAGCCCTAATGCCTGTAATCCATATTTCATTACCTACAAGTGCCCGTTTTAAAGGTTCTATCTTACGGATGTAACAACACTCTTTTCTATTCTCAACCGATTCGTAAAAGCTATTTGGGCCTTTCAAATTTACCATTTCTTGCACCGCCACTGTTTGCGGATAATAAGCGTGTATTGGTCTATTATAAATTTCTAGCGTTCGGTTCCATACGTAATAAGTTTCTGGAAATAGCCTTCCTGTTTCGAGCGTAAATACTCTTATGGGGATGTTATTGCTGAAGATAAGGTGCGTAATGACCTGATCTTCCAACCCAAAACTGGTCGAAAACACTATTTTATCCTTAAATTTTTCGGACAAAAACTGTATCTGTTGTACAAGATTTAGGTGTTGGAGATTATATTTTAATTGAGCTACTTCCATCTTAAAACTTGGTAATAAGTACATAAATGGTGCGTAAGCTAGTAATGATGACAATAATCCCCACTAAGATCATAATTGTTTTTACATTTAATCTTTTGGTTAACAGTGCACCAAATGGCGCCGCAATCGAGCCTCCTAAAATTAAACCTGCAATTATTTGCCAATGTGTTAATCCGATCATCATGATAAAAGTGATTGAACTGGCCACCGTTACAAAAAACTCGGTAAGGTTTACCGATCCGATGGTATATCGCGGATGTCCGCCTCTAGAAATTAAGGTACTAGTAACGATAGGTCCCCAACCACCACCACCAATCGAATCTAAAAATGCACCCACGAATGCTAGTGGACCGATCCGTTTCAATGGTTTCGTTTTTTTTTCTTTGGCAATTGCTTTTAGTAAAATTTTAATTCCTAAAAACAAGGTATAGGCAGACACGATGGGTCTAATGATATCACTATAATTTTGGAGAGAGGATAAAATGTAGGCCCCCATAATGGCGCCTACAATACCTGGTAAAAGAAGTTTTTTAAATAATTTGGTGCGTACATTACCAAACTTTAAATGCATTAAACCAGAAACCCCGCTTGTGAATATCTCGGAGGCATGTACACTGGCACTTGCTGCGGCTGGTGTAACCCCAAAAGATAGCAGAAAAGTAGTTGCGCTTACACCGTATGCCATGCCCAAAGCCCCATCAACCATTTGCGCTAAAAATCCTCCGATTATAAAATAAATAATGGTACTGTCTACCTGATTAAATACAGTTGTGGCCCAATTACCAAAAGTTGAAAACGCCACAAATGAAAACAAAATATGTCCGGTAAGCATTAACGCGATCGCAGAAAATACGACAATTAATATGTTTGTTAAGCTGGGGAGCTTGTCTTTTTTGGCAAACGATTTGGTAACTTGATTTAGCACCTTAATTTTATGCTTAAAATCTCCATTCAGACTATTTCGAATAGCAGAAAGATTCTGTAAGCTAGTATCTATTTCGGGTGGTATGGTTTCATTAAGTAATTCTTTTATACGTTTACCCAAGGTAGGCGATTTCCCATTGGTGGAAATAGCAATCTTTAGATCTCCTTTTTTCACCACTGCACCCAAATAAAAGTCGCACAGTTCGGGTTTATCGGCAACATTAATTAACAATCCCACCGTATGTGCATCTCGTCTTATTCTTTCATTTAAGCTATTATTATTCGTGGCAACAAATACAATATCGATATGATTTAAATCTTCGGTATCGTAGCTTTTTTGTTGAATGTTAAGTTGAGGATGCATTATTAATAATTGCTGAATAGCAGGTATAACATCCTTTGCTACAATGGTAACCACAGTGCCGCTACTATTTTTTAAGATTGCTGTTAATTTTTCCAAAGCAATGGGGCCACCACCAATAACCAATGTGCGCAACTGGTTTAGTTTTATAAAAACTGGAAACAGCTGATTTCCTTTCTCTTCTGACAAAAAAGGCAATGCACTATCGATATTAGGCGATGCCAACATAGGGTTCAATTAAGGTTTTAAACGATGGATGAAGGGAAACCACGTCGCCAAAAATGAGTAAGGCCGGCGCTTCCATTTTTTCTTTTTCTACGCGAGCTAAAATGGTGGCTACGTTACCGATCACTAACTTTTCGTGAGCAGAAGAGCCATTTTGTATTACAGCTACGGGGAGATTATTTTTTCCAGCAGCGCTGAAGATGTCTACTATTTGAGGCAATTTTTTTAAGCCCATTAGTATAATTACAGTCGCATTAGAAGTTGCAGCTTGGTAAATATCATCAGAAACAGTTCCGTTAGCTTTTGTACCAGTAATTACCCAAAAACTTTCGCTCATACCACGATGGGTAACGGGAATTTGCTGTAAACCAGGTACGCCAATAGAACTCGAAATACCAGGGATTACGGTAACTGGGATATTGTAAGAAGCGGCAAAATTCAATTCTTCATATCCTCTACCAAACACAAATGGGTCGCCACCTTTTAAACGTACAACGTGGCCATAGTTTAAAGCATAGTCAACCATCAGTTTATTAATGGCATCTTGCGCAAACGAATGCTCTCCAGAGCGTTTACCAACGTAAATTTTGATTGCTTTTTTCGGTGCGTAACTCAATAGTGCCTCATCTGTTAAGGCATCGTAAAGTACTACATCGGCCTTTTTCAAAGCCTTCACTCCTTTTAAAGTAAGTAATTCTGGGTCGCCCGGGCCGGCACCTAAGAGTGTTATTTTTGGTTCTATGTGGAGTTTATTGATTGGCATGGTTAAGCAATTACACGTATTTCATTAATCTGTCTTAAAAATTGTTTCGCTGCAGTTAAATAATGTGCAGCAAAAGCTAACGATGGCTCATTTTTATTAATCTGAAGCACGATATCATGAAAACTTGATGTTAAATATATTTCTCCACTTTCTACAAACTGAGTCTCAAATTCTCTAATCACACCTATTTGTGTACTGCTGTTTATTCCTTTATCAAGTAATAAAGATTTAGCGCCGCTGATAAATACAGCATAGCTATGGTAAATTGCATCAGCATACGCTTCATTTTCGAACGCTTGCTTAGCCCAATCTAATTTCTCTTCAGCTTCTAGCAACAAAGTAGCTACCAAATCGATTACTACCCCAGCACATTCTCCAACGCCTATTGCTGTTTCAAAGGTTTCTTCGTGTCCCCAATCTACAAATTCATTGTTTTGCAATGTGGTTAAATCGGCCACTGGTTTTAGCAGTTGATAGAAATAATCTTTCCCTTGTCGGTCATAATACCTGTGGAAATTCTCTTCTTCGAAACTGTTCGCTTTAAAATCGTTTAATATTAAATGCAATACCTGCGGCGCTCTTTTTGATGGTACTTTAATTACACGTTCTGCTACTCTCCCAATACCATCACCTACGGTACCCCCCCCAAGCATTACTTGTACAGCAGGTACTACTTTCCCATTTGCTTTAACAGAGCTACCGTGGAAACCAATTTCGGCCAAGCCGTGTTGCCCGCAAGAGTTCATGCAACCGCTGATTTTAATTTTTATGCTCTTCTCATAAATTAATTCTGGAAAATCCTCATAAATCACTTCTTCGAGTACCTCGGCCAAGGTCATGCTATTCGAAATGCCTAAATTACAAGTATCCGTACCTGGGCATGTAGTAATGTCAGCCACGCTATCAAAACCAGCATGAGCCAAATCAACATCTATTAAAGCTTGATAAAGTGAGGGCAATGCATTTTTAGGTACGTACTTAAGTAATAAGCCTTGATTTTGTGTTATCCTGATTTCATCAGCCACATAAGGTTTAATTGCGTTTACAAAGGCCCTTGCTTGGTCGGTTTTAATATCGCCCACCCTAATTTTTACATATACGGCATAAAATTCATTTTGCTTTTGTTGCACTACGTTGGTAGCGAACCAATGCTTGTAATGGTTTTCGTTGTTAAGGTTAATTTGTGGATAATCTTGTGCAGCAGGAATATTTGACAGCGCAACGCATGTTAAATCTATTGGAAAGGTTTTTACTTTATTAGCAATTCTTTCTCCTTCCACTAAGCGCAAGACCTCATCTAGGCCTAATTTCTGTACTAAATATTTTAACCGAGCCTTGTTTCTATTGGTACGTTCACCATATCGATCAAATACTCTCAATACCGATTCGATAAAAGGAATTAATTGATCTTCGGGTAGAAACTCGTGAATGGCGTTAGCTAAAAATGGCTGTGCGCCTAAACCACCCGCAAATAAAACTTTAAAGCCTCGCTCACACTTTTCGTTTAATTTAGGGATAAAACCTAAGTCGTGGATATAGCTGTAAGCCGTATCTTTATCACTAGAGGAAAATGAAATTTTAATCTTACGGCCCATTTCTTGACAAATCGGGTTGCGTAAAAAATAGGCAAATACTGCTTGTGCATAAGGCGAAACATCAAAAGGCTCTTCGGGATCGATGCCCGCATTTGGCGATGAAGTTACGTTTCTTACGGTGTTGCCACAGGCTTCTCTTAGCGTAATGTCGTCTTGTTCTAGCTTGGCCCAAAGTTCGGGGGTACGATCTAGGCTCACATAGTGGATTTGGATATCTTGCCTAGTAGTTAAATGCAGATTACTGCTGGCATACTCATCGGCGATATCGGCAATGCGGAGCAATTGCTTAAAGGTTACTTTACCAAAAGGCAATTTAATACGGATCATTTGCACACCTGGTTGGCGCTGACCATATATACCTCTCGCAAGGCGCAAACTTCTAAACCGCTCGTCGTGTATTTTCCCTGAACGAAAATCGTTGATCTTTTTCTCAAGATCAATAATGTCTTTTTGGACGAAAGGGTTTTCCAATTCTGTTCTAAAACTTTCCATATTTACTTACTTTACCAAATATCATTTGCTTTTAATACCGAATAAGTTCGATAGTCCAAACAATGATTTGGTAAATATATATAAAGTATATAGATTTAGTAGTTTATAAAGGAGGAAAATTTAAACTTTCTTAAAAAAGGTTGTTATATTAATGCAGTAGTAGATTTTTCTTTTTCGATGATGTTGGCGATACTGGTTACTTCGAGTACTTTTAGGGAGGCGTCGCGTACTTCGATAAATGCTTTTCGGATACCACAGGTTACTTCGTCGTGGCATTCGTCGCATTTATGATAAAATTTAAGGCTGGCGCAGGGAACCATTGCAATTGGTCCATCAGTAATGCGTAAAATATCTACAAGATAAATATCTTTTGGGTCTTTGTTTAGGCTGTAACCCCCTCCTGCTCCTTTCTTGCTGTAAAGGTAACCTGCATTACGCAGATCCAACAGGATTTGTTCGAGAAATTTTTTGGGAATACGTTCATCTTCGGCGATGCGGGCAATTTGCATGGGTGGTTGATCCATGTTTTTACCAAGCATGACAAGTGCTTTAATGGCGTATTTTGTTTTCTTAGATAGCATTGAAACAAAGTTAATAAAATTTGGGGATTTTTTTAGGTGGTATTGGGAGTCGTTATTTTCACCATCTAGGAACCTTTAAGGGTATCGTAGGTTTGATTTAATTTAATACGAGGTGTAATTGAGAGGTAGAAATTGACATCCAGAACGCTAAGCGGAGGATCTTAACCTTAAGCACCTAGCTAGCATTTATATACTATTCCTTTTCTAACTTAATTACCAACTGCCCTTGTTTCTGTAAAATGAGCATATAGCTATCGCACTTAAAGCCTTGGTCTTAAAACCAATTCAATGCAACCAACGTGGAGAACCTTATTATTGATGGATTTCCACAAGTATGCCTGGGCGTATCGCAAATGAGAAAATTTGTTGGAGATGAGAAAAATGTTATTACTAGCACGAGATAACCGTATAAAATTAATGCTTTAATCATTAAAATTCTTCACATTTCCTTGCAATTAAAAAATATCAATAAAATGGAATTGTGGTAATCATATACCGCAATATTTTTAATTAATATGTACAAATTGTATTCTAGTTCCAAGAATTCAACATGCTCAAAAATAATCAATCCCTTTAAAACAATTCGGTGAAAATCTTAGGAAGAATCCGAATGGCTAAAGCTCTGTCCTTACGTGATTAAGCTACCATTTGTAATTTAGATGACAGCAACGTCTCCAAAATTGAACAAGGGAAGTTCGAAATTGATGGTTTCTAGTTGCTAATAATGTTAAACCTTAGTGTGAGTCTAAACACAATGTGTTCATTTGTGTCTGATTTTAAAATGAGACAACAAAGGGAAAAATTACCCCTACTCGGGAATAAAAATTTATTTCGGCTGGTCGCCGAGGTGCAAAATAGCTAAAAAACCAGCAAGTGAGCACACTAGTCGACCTGTAAATATGGTGAAATAAGTTTATCTTACTTCGCTAATGCAGCAATATATTCTATTTTAGCTGGATTTTTAATCACTAACTTTAGATCTAGTTGGATGATATCTTGTTTTTTAGCATCTTCGAAAATAGAGATTGGATTCTTTTTATAATCGCTTAACTTAATCAAACGTTTTCCCATAACAGTGATGGTTTCATTGTTATTTTCTATATAATCTAAACGAAAATCAACTCTGGTTTTTACACCTTGAATATTTAAATAACCGATAGCATGAATTAAATTAAGTTCAGGTAAAACCATTGAATGCGTTAACTCGAAACTAATATCATTTTGAGGCTGAGCAGTATTTAATACCATCGTATTAACCAATCCTTGATCTTTACTTTTTGAATTAAGTGACAAATTAAATTTTAGCGCATTTAAAAATTGTAATTCTCCATTAATCATTGTAAACTTTCCTTCGCAAGAAAAGCGATTAGTTATTGGCGCAAATTGCATATTATTTTTACTACCAGATATTTTTACTTGAGAGCCCTCGATGTTGGCAAAAAAAAGTTGAGCAGATAGTTCTTGAAAACCTGTCAGTAAAATTAACGCTAACGTTAATGAAAATAATTTAACAGTAATTGTAGTATTAATATTTATGACCTTCATGATTTTTTGATTGAATGCTTGATTCGTTATAATCAAATTTAAAAATAAAAATTAAATTACCAACAAAAAATTTAAATTTATGTGCCTATTCTTCTCAAACCGTGTAAAAATTTCCTCGTTTTTCCCCTTGAATTAAACTTCCTAGGAAATAAAGCCATTTTAAACATCATTTAACTACATCGTAAGCAAAACGAAGTATGGTGCCAAATACCACAATTAGAAAGAAAATTCTTACAAATTTATTACCTTTTAATAATGCTAGCTTAGCACCAAAAAAAGATCCAATGACATTGAAAATGGCCATAGGTATGGCATACTGGAATAAAACATGACCTGTTGAAGTAAAATAAATTAGTGCAGCCAAATTGGTCGCCATATTTACAATCTTTGCATGTGCACTTGCACCGATAAAGTCGAATCCTAATACTGCAACAAATACTAAAATTAAGAAAGATCCTGTGCCAGGACCGATTAATCCATCATAAAAACCAATAATTAAGCCGAAAATACCTGCTAAAATTACTTGCTTTACAGGCGAATGCTCCTTTTGCTGTTGAATACCAAATTGCTTATTGAAATAGGTATAAGTTGCAACTAAAATTAAAACAACTAAAATAATGGGTTTAATTAGCTCATTATTTAGTTTACTAACCGAATAGGCCCCCATTAAGGAAGCGCAAAAGGCAGAGGTCACGCATGCTATTAAAATTTTATAATTTAACTTAATCTGCTTGGCATACTTAAAAGCTGCCACACTTGTACCCATTAAGGATGGAATTTTAACTGTGCCGAAAATACTAGCAACAGGGTAATGTGGTAAAATGAGTAAGGTTGCTGGCGTTTGCAACAGTCCGCCTCCACCTACAATGGCATCAATAAAACCAGCACCAAAAGCAACTATACAAAGAAGGACTAGTTCTTGAATCATCTTTAACTCAACTAATGCTTAATGATCAGATTATCTAGCTGCCACTCTCCTTTAAAGCCTTGCAAGC
>JACMOW010000269.1 GCA_014377775.1 Pedobacter sp.
CCACTATACGGCGTTACCACTTTGGTAAATGATAAGTCGAGAGTTTTTAAGGGCGGTTCATGGAATGATCAGGCGCAATGGTTAAACCCAGCTTCTAGACGACACATGCAAGAAGATGATTCATCAGCAGATGTAGGTTTTAGATGTGCAATGACCATGTTGGGTACATCAGCCATACGGCCGAGTAAAGGAGGATTTAAGATTGGAAAGTAATTAAAACCTGATTCTTCTCTACCTTGTTACCTTGCTTAATGGTTATCTTCTTAATCACCCCATCGGTTGGCGATTTGATCATGTTTTCCATTTTCATGGCCTCTAATACAAGTAAACTATCGCCTTTTTTTACTTCATCGCCCTCGGCAACCAAAATATTTAACACTAAGCCTGGCATAGGTGCTTTAATTTGCTGCACCTTATTTGCCGCCAAATTATCCATACCCAATTGCTTCAATAACTGATCAAATTGATCTTCAACAGCAACCTTATAAATGGATCCATTTACCTTAACGGTCGCGGTCTTCTCAGCTTTGTCAAATAATACCATTTCAATCGTATATGATTTATTTTGATAAATTACGTGCGTGCTTTTATCATTGAGCACAGCACGATCTAAAATAACAACCTCATCGTTCACCGAAATTGTTGTGTTTTCTGCCGTGATGGCGAAATCATATTGATCATTAACCTTTACTTTGTACATTTTATTGAGTTAGTGCATATTGAACTAAATTTGCGCCCATTTTTAGCGCTTTACTTCTGCTTTCTTCTGTATCAGTAGGGTAAGTGCCGAAATCTTCCCAGCCATTTCCTAAATCGCATTCGTAGGTGTAATAGCAAACTACTCTGCCCTTCCATATTAATGCTAAACCTTCGGGACGCTTACCATCGTGCTCGTGTATTTTAGGTAAGCCATTTGGGAACTTAAATTTCTGATTATAAATTTTATGATTTGATGGCAACTCTACAAAACTAAGTTCAGGAAACACTTTTTTCATTTGGGGCCTGATAAATTTATCCAAGCCATAATTATCATCGATGTGCAAAAAGCCGCCGCCAATTAAATATTTTCTCAAATTAGCCACTTCCAAATCGCTAAAAATTACATTCCCATGCCCCGTCATATAAATAAAAGGATAATTGAAAAGTTCGGTACTACCAACCTCTACTATACCTTCATCGGCAGCAAAATTTGTAGACAAGTTTTTATTGCAGAAATCAATCAAATTAGGTAATGCGGTTCGGTTTCCATACCAATCGCCACCACCACTATATTTTAATTTACCCATTTTATAGGTTGGAGGTTTGAGGCTAGCGCCTAAAGTAAGGAGCAAGGAGCAAAGAGCAAGGACTAAAACGAAACGCCTAACGCTCAACACTGGAAGCAAAAAATTAACAATCAAAAACCTAATCATCTATTGATATAATTAACTTCAAAACAAGCCGCCAAGGCAGCTGTTTCTGTCCGCAAGCGGGTATTACCCAAAGTTACGGGTTTAAAGCCGTTATGCAAAGCGGTGCTTAGCTCTGCCGGACTAAAATCGCCCTCTGGGCCAATTAATATTAAATAAGATTGATGTTTTGAGACAACTGTACTGATGAATTGTTTGGCATCATCCTCCATACAATGGGCAATTAAACGTTCTCCAACAAGTTCTTGCTTCATTAATTCCGAAAAAGAAATAGCCTGATTTAACTGCGGATGATAGGCTGTTAATGATTGCTTAACTGCAGAAGTGATTACCTTATCCAGTCGCTCTTCTTTTATAATTTTACGCTCCGAACGATCACAAATTAAGGGTGTAATTTCGTCAATACCAATTTCGGTTGCTTTTTCTAAAAACCATTCTAAGCGATCAATGTTTTTTGTGGGTGCAATAGCGATATGTAAATAATGATTTCGCTTGCCAAATTCAGTTTGCCGGCGAACAACTTTAAGCTCAACGTGTTTTTTATGGATGGCGTTTATTTCTGCATCATATAATCCACCTCTACCATCAATTAAATAAACAACATCGCCTACACCTAAGCGAAGTACTTTACTACAGTGCCTACTTTCTTCTTCATTTAAAGTAAAGTGGTCTGAACTTAAATCGGGTGTGTAAAAAATATGCATCAATGAATGTCTACCATATCGCTTCTACTGATTACCAGTTCTAGCTTAATGGTTTCTATATTTTGTTCTGTCTTTTTTAAGATGGTAAATAAATAACCGTAACATTCTTCACTATCGCCAACTTCAGGGATTTTACCAAAGGCATGCGAAACCAATCCACCAATTGTGTCAAAATCTTCATCCTCTGGCAAATCGTGAGGTAGATGCTCATTCACGTCATACACTGTAGCGTAAGCATTAATCACAAATTCCGTATCTGATATTTTTTCAACAGTTGGTTTTTCTTCGTCGTACTCGTCTTGGATTTCACCTACAATTTCTTCTACAATATCTTCTAAAGTTACCATTCCTGCGGTACCGCCAAATTCGTCGATTACGATGGCAATTTGAATCCGCTTTTGCTGTAATTCACTTAAAAGATCGTTAATTTTCTTTGTTTCAGGAACAAAATAAGGCTTTCTAATGATATCTGATAAAGTCCATTGTACGTTTCCCGCCAACAACGGCAATATATCTTTCGCATGAACGATACCGATAATTTTATCGATAATATCATCATAAACAGGCAGCCTTGAATACCCTTCTCCTATAATTTTTTGAACAACTTCTTCTTTCGAAGTGCTTAGTTCGATACCCGAAATTTTAGTTCGAGGCACCATAATATTTTTCACCACCCGCTCATTAAAGTCGAACACATTTTTAATTAATTCATGTTCATTATCTTCAAGCGCTCCACTCTCTTTACCTTGATCCAATAGATATTGAAGTTCTTCATTGCTGTGTAGCGATTCATGTCCGCCAGCCGTATTAATGCCAAAGGGTTTTAAAATAACACCTGCCAAACTGTTTAGCGACCAAATAAAGGGCTTAAATACCACATAAAAAATTTGCAGCGGTATGGCCACAAATAAAGTAGTAGCTACTGGGCGCTGTATGGCGATGGATTTTGGGGCTAACTCACCAAATACAATGTGCATAATAGTAATTACCGAGAAAGCAACCACTGTAGAGGCCGTATGGATAAAAGCATCACTAACTTGAATATTTAAGTCGATAAACATATTCTGAAATACAGTATGCATTACCCCTTCACCTACCCAACCCAAACCCAGCGAAGCAAGTGTAATACCCAACTGTGTGGCCGCTAAATAACCATCTAGATTATGTAAAATATTTTTTGCCATTTTACCAACTCTGCTGCCCGACTTTGCCTTAATCTCTATTTGAGAGGCTCGCACTTTAACGATAGCAAATTCTGCAGCCACAAAGAAACCGTTGAGTACTACCAAAAACAAGGCTAAAAATAAACGCCAACCAACCGAGTCGCTACTTCCATCTTGAGGCGTTGCAACCACCAGAAGCGCAATAATCGAAGTCATTATATATGTACAAACTGAGCTAAAAATCATTAAGAATTATTTCTAAATTTTTTATCGTAAAGCTCAATGCTTTCCTGTATTACTTTGTGCGCATAGCGAACACCTAGCAAGTGCTCGATCGTTACTTTCTTTTCTTCTAAAGCTTTATAATCTTGAAAAAATTTGACGATTTCTTTCATGGTATGCGGTGGCAATTCTGGCAAATCATTAATGTAGTTTACCGACATATCATTTTTGGCAACCGCAATAATTTTATCATCTTGCTCCCCATTATCAACCATGTGCATTACGCCGATAACTTTTGCTTCAATGATGGTCATGGGATAAACATCTACAGAGCAAAGAACGAGAATGTCTAAAGGATCATTGTCATCGCAATAGGTTTGCGGAATAAACCCATAGTTTGCTGGATACATCACCGAAGAAAATAAAACCCTGTCTAATTTAATAAGATTTGATTCCTTATCTATTTCATACTTCGCTTTAGAACCTTTTGGGATTTCTATGATGGCATTTACCGTTTGAGGTAAATTATTACCTGGAGATACACTGTGCCATGGATGATGATCTTCTTTACTCATTTGTTAAGGATTGCTATCTATTTCCTCATCATCGCCAGCTCTAACAACCTGCTTCTTTACAAATGTAATGATTAAAGGTATAGTGGTGATTATGATGAAACCTATTATAATATAAACCAAATATTCTTCAATTTGTTGGGCAAATCTTTTGCCTAAAAAATAACCTAACAAAGTTAAGGAAGCTATCCATAAAATTGCACCTACAACATTATAAATTGCAAATTTTTTAATTTCCAACCTTACTATACCTGCAAATATAGGTGCAAAAGTTCTAACAATAGGTACAAATCTGCCCATAATTAAGGCAAATGCTCCTTGTTTACGGTAATATTTCTCTGCAGCCAATAAATAACGCTTTTTGAAGAAGAATGTGTCTTTACGGCTGTAAAGCATCGGCCCTGTCTTTCGTCCGAACCAATAGCCTGTAAAATTACCCGCTACTGCTGCAATAAATAACCCTAAAATAAGCACATAAATATTTACGTCGAGCCTACCAGTAGCCACAAACATACCCGCTAAAAACAAAAGATAATCACCTGGCAGAAAAAAACCAAAAAACAACCCTGTTTCTGCAAAAATCACAAATACAACAACGTAAAAACCACCCTCTCTAAGTAATTTTTCGGGATCAATAAAATGCTGTAATGAATTCCAGAATTCTTGCATAGCTCGGTTATTTGTAAAACTACAAATAATAATCTATATCATTAGGTTTGAATAAAAATTTTGAAGAGACCACTTTTTTAAAAAGAATTTTGATAATGAACGAATAATAGATGACAAATTGTTTAAAAGACAAACCG
>JACMOW010000270.1 GCA_014377775.1 Pedobacter sp.
GCTGTCCCGTTGCATTTAGCTGTTCTCTAGTCTCTCCCCTTAAAAGCATTTGGTAATAATTGTCATCTTGAGCATTTAGTAAAACCGTATCTCCTTCTGGAAAATTAAATACAACTACATCGTTGCGCTTAATATCTTGTAAACCGGGCAATCTTCTGTACTTCCATTGTACGCCATCCCAATAGGCCTTTGTACCTGTGAGCGGCATAGTGTGGTGTGCAAAAGGAAAAGCAACGGGAGTCATCGGTATACGGGCACCATAATTAACTTTACTTACGAATAAAAAGTCGCCAATTAGTAACGACTTTTCCATTGAACCCGATGGGATGGTATACGCTTCGATAAAGAAAACCCTAATTATAGTTGCAGCAACTACCGCAAAAATTATGGCATCTGTCCATTCTCTGGTTTTACTTTTTTTCTTTTTTGGCTCGGCATTCTCGTTCTTTTGCCAGAATTTATAGTTCATTTCGTAATTATCTTAATTCACAATTTATACTAAGGGCTTGGAAGATGGCACTTGGTGTTTTTGGACTCATCTATTTAATTTTCAATTCTACGCTTTCTTTACCGCAAAGTAAGCAAAGAATTTGCAAAGCTTGTTTCTTTTTGGAACTTAATGATCATACACCAAAAACGCTCACCAATTCACTCACAACTCGATAGCCATTATCCAAAATTAAAAACATCAGCAATATTATAAAAGCCTTGTTTTTTCTCTAACCACTCTGCAGCAATTACAGCACCCAGTGCGAATCCCGCTCTACTGTGTGCAGTGTGCTTGATCTCAATTTCATCCACTTCAGAACTGTAAATTACCGTATGGGTACCAGGTACGTTTTCAATTCTATGCGATTCAATTAACAATTGATCATTTTTAAAAACATCTGGAACAGTAGTACCAACTACTTCGTTTACCCACTCGTTTTTACGGTCTAGAGCTTCAATAATATCTTCTGCGATGGTCATCGCAGTACCACTCGGCGCATCTAACTTCTGTGTATGGTGTATTTCTTCTACTTGCACTTCATAAGCAGGATAATTATTCATCAGCTTAGCGAGCACTTTATTTAGGTGAAAAAATAAATTAACCCCAACACTAAAGTTAGAGCCATAAAGCAGGGTATTGTTACTTTTTAAACAATCATTTTTTATCTGCTGTAAATTTCCATACCATCCAGTTGTTCCTACTACCACAGGTAATCCTGCTTCAAAGCATTTATAAATATTAGAAACGGCAGCATTAGGGGCACTAAAATCAATCGCTACATCTGCTTTTTCTAAATTCTCTTTGGTAAAATCTTCCAGATTTTCAATTCCAATTTTAAGTACAATATCATGACCTCTTTCGGTGGCAAAACGCTCAATGATCTGACCCATTTTACCATACCCTAATAATGCGATGTTCATAGTTTTAGCGTAAGTTTTAATGCTGGCGTAAATGAATTATAGCCAAGCATCGTATTTGAATTAATAAAGGTTGGACGAATATCAAAACCTAATCTATCCTCCACATTTAAATATTTTAAGCGAGCGGTTATATAAGCGTCAAGCACGTTTATCCCATAGGTTACCCCTAGAAAAATAAGCACCACTTCCCTGTTATTTTTGTAAACCGCTTTACCAGTATAAAGGGCACTTTTATCTTTATAAGCAGTCAGCGAACCATTTGGATCCGGCGCGTCGGCATGCAATTCACGGTATTGTAACTCCTTTAAAAACAATCTATACTTTTTGTTATTATCAATATAAGACAAGGTAAGCATTGTTCCTGCGACATAAATACCTCCGATTTTACCAATAATAGCTAATTTTTTTCCAAATGCTTTGCCTTCTGTCCGATTATTCTTAATATCATCTACTATAAGCTTATAATTATAAGCCTGACCTAAACCGGGCAAAATTAATGATCGATTAATGGCCTTTTTAGCGGCGATGTTCCCTCTATTTACGTAGGCAGGTGCTGCAAGCGTATCAATCTTGTTGTTTTCTTCGGCTGTAGGTTTTTCTCTTACGCGTTTTTGCGCTTTCAGGGCGGTGAAAGTGAATAAAATCAAAAAAAAGAGTAAAATAAACCGCATTACCAATCTAAAAGTTCTAAAATTCGACTTAAATCATCCTTTGATACAAATGGAATTTCAATGGCACCCTTTCCATTTTCGCTCACTTTCAGTTTTACTTTAGTAGCAAATTTTGAAGCCAAATCCTTTTGAAGCTTTTGATATTCGAATGAAGTTCCAGCAGGAATTACTTTTGGTTTTACTTGCACATGGTGAATACTTCGAACGAGATCTTCCACTTTACGAACAGAGAGCCCCTTATCGAGTATTTCCTGATGAATAAATAATTGCTTGTCTTTTTCTTCAACACTGATTAATGCACGCGCATGACCCATTGAGATTTTTCCATCACGGATAGAGGCTTGAATAACTGGCGGCAATTTAAGCAACCTTAAATAGTTACTTACTGTTGATCTATTTTTCCCTACGCGGTCGCCAAGTTGCTCGGGTTTGAGTTTACATTCATCAATCATCATCTGAAAACTTAAAGCAACCTCGATTGCATTTAAATTCTCGCGTTGAATATTTTCAATCAACGCCATTTCCAGCATCTGTTGATCATCAGCAGTGCGAATATATGCTGGGATGCGGGTTAAGCCTGCTAACTTCGATGCCCTTAAACGACGTTCACCAGAAATTAATTGATACTTATTTGCGCCGTGCTTTCTCACAGTGATGGGCTGTATTAGCCCTTGCATTTTAATCGAATCAGAAAGTTCGTTTAAAGAAACTTGATCAAACTCGGTACGCGGTTGGTAAGGGTTGGTTTCAATCTCATCAATAGCAATCTCACTAATACTCCCAATTTCATTTAGCGAATCGATCCCGCCTTTTGATGGATGTACTGAGTCAGTATCATCTAAAAGCGCACTTAATCCTTTTCCTAAACCTGTTTTTCGCTGAAAAGATGTCATCTTAATAATTTATAGCGTTGCCGTATTCACATCTTGTTCTTCGGTTACTAAACCATTTTTGCGAACAATCTCTCTGGCTAAATTTAAATAATTAATAGCTCCCTTACAATTGGCATCATGCATAATTACTGATACTCCATAGCTAGGTGCTTCACTCAAACGTGTATTACGCTGAATAATAGTGTCGAATACCAAGTCTTGAAAGTGAGTTCTAACCTCTTCAACCACTTGATTGGATAAACGTAATCGAACATCATACATCGTTAATAAAATACCCTCTATTTGTAATTCAGGATTTAAACGGTTTTGTACAATTTTAATTGTGTTCAATAACTTACCTAAGCCTTCTAGTGCAAAGTATTCACATTGAACAGGAATAATCACCGAGTCGGCAGCGGTTAAGGAGTTGATCGTAATTAAACCTAATGATGGAGAGCAATCAATAATGATAAAATCATATTGATCTTTTATCTTCTCCAAAACTGCCTTCATTTTGTATTCACGACTGGTTAAATTGATCATTTCAATCTCTGCACCAACCAAATCAATATGCGCTGGCAATAAATCCAAATTTGGCGTTTCGGTTTTCACAATGGCATCTAATGGGTCAACATCATTAATGATGCACTCATAAATACTATTTTTAATGTTACGAGGATCGAAACCAATCCCCGAAGTCGAATTCGCCTGTGGATCAGCATCTACCAATAACGTTTTATACTCTAAAACTGCTAAACTGGCTGCTAAGTTTATCGACGAGGTGGTTTTACCCACGCCGCCTTTTTGGTTTGCTAAAGCAATAATTTTACTCATCGAATGACCTTAATTGACTAGGAATTTTTTTACCATTAATTCTTTAAAAAATGCTATTTTTGCAGTGAATTAAGCATTTTTAACAATTAGCTAAGATACAAACTAAATCATAATATTAGTATTAAAGCGATAAGTGTTTTGAACATCTTATTAACAATTTTAGCATGATTACCATCATCTCCGGCACAAATAGACTCAGTAGCAACAGCTTAAAAGTTGCTAAATATTATCAAAACCAATTGGCACAAAAGGGTTTGAAAACAAAATTGCTCAACCTCCAAGATTTACCTTCCAATTTAATAAACACGGATCTATACGGGAAGCGAAGCGATGAATTTCAAAAATTACAAGAATTGGTTACCCAAACTACCAAGTTTTTATTCATTGTTCCCGAATATAACGGAAGCTTTCCGGGCGTTCTAAAATTATTTATCGATGCCTGCTCGTTTCCAGTAAGTTTTTACGATAAAAAAGCCTGTTTAGTTGGCATCTCTTCCGGAAAATACGGAAATATAAGAGGAATCGATCATTTTAATGGCGTTTGTGGATATTTACACCTCCATGTAATGCCATTACGCTTATACATTTCCAACATCAAAAGTGAATTAAATGAGAACAACGAGTTGTTTAAAGAAGATACCGTTAAGTTTACAGAAGAACAAATAGAGAAATTTATTGCATATTAACCCAACTTTCCCCCTCATTTCCAAAAACAAAATATCCTGGGTGTAGCATTTCAGCAATATCTTCAAGACACGCCACAACATCTTGTGGTTCTTTAGCCAAAATCTTTGTATCATCCACTAGGTAAACACGGTTATAGGAAACAGCAGGCCAATCTGGAGATAATGACGGTACTATTTTACCCATCAGTGCCGCAATGCCCGTTTGATACTCAAAATAAATTAAAACCTTAGCCAACATCGGATCGTTTACCAATTCTCCCCCAGCCAACTCAATTAAATGATCAAGTGGAGCATGAATTTCGTTTTCAATCGTTAAACAAGCGACTGGAACTTTTTCCATAAATTTAATTTTATGAACCACAATCTCCATACGATCATGCAATTGTTCACGTAAATCGTCATCCATTACACTATTTATCAACTCAGTTAAAAAAGACATCCAATTTATTTTTAGGTTAGGCGTAAGGCGTAAAGCGTAATAATTATTTGTTAATTTACGCAAAAATAAGATTTCTAATCGATGCGTAGAACGATAATCAATATATTTTGGATTTTCAGCATAATTGCACTCATTGCTTGTAATGGGAAATCTGATCAAGCAGGTAAAAAAGTATTTAACATCAACTTAGATCAAAATGTAACTTCTCTCGATCCGGCATTTGCCCGAAACCAGAATGCAATATGGATGATCAATCAGATTTTTAACGGCTTGGTGCAAGTTGATTCTGCTTTAAATACAGTTCCGTGTATCGCTAAAACTTGGCAAATTTCGGATGATCAATTAACTTATACCTTTAATTTACGCGACGATGTACTTTTTCAGGACGATCCATTATTTAAAGGTGGTAAGGGTAGAAAAGTAGTGGCTGCCGACTTTGCCTATAGTTTTTATCGATTAATAGATCCAAAAGTTGCCTCTTCTGGCGGATGGATTTTTAGCGATAAAGTTAAAGATGCGAATAGTTTTAAGGCGTTAAACGACAGCACTTTTCAAATCACCTTGCTCAAGCCCTTTCCAGCCTTTTTAAAGCTTTTAACAGCCCAATATTGCTCTGTAGTGCCTAAAGAAGTGGTTATTCATTATGGAAAAGATTTCAGAAATCATCCGGTAGGTACTGGCCCATTTAGCTTTAAATATTGGAAAGAGGACGAGATTTTGGTATTGTTAAAAAATGAACACTATTGGGAAAAAGATGGCGATGTGCGGCTTCCTTATCTAGATGCGGTTAAGGTTACTTTTATCAGCGATAAACAGAGTGCCTTTATGAATTTCATCAAAAAAGATCTCGACTTTTTTAACAGTGTGGATGGTAGCTATCGAGATGATATTTTAACAAAAAGCGGAAAAATGACCACCAAATACAAAGGCAAATTTCAGCTAATAAAGGGACCTTATTTATGCACCGAATATGTGGGCATTTTAGTAGATCCTTCAAAAGAAATTGTTAAAAAATCGCCATTGAAGTATAAAAAGGTGAGGCAAGCGATTAATTATGGGATCGACAAACAAAAACTAATCAAGTATTTAAGAAATAGCATTGGCATCCCTGCAACCAATGGTTTTATTCCGAAAGGGATGCCTGGTTTCGACAGTGTAAAAGTAAAAGGCTACAGTTATAATCCAGTTCTTTCGGCAAAGTTATTGGCAGAAGCGGGCTTCCCGAATGGAAAAGGAATGCCCGAAATAACGTTGAGCACTTCTACTACGTACAAAGATTTAATTGAGTTTATACAGGGCGAATTAGGTGCCATTGGCATGAAGGTAAAGGTAGATGTTAGTCCGAGTGCCAGTTTACGCGACATGATGTCTAAAAATGAAGTTAATTTTTTTAGAGGTTCGTGGATTGCGGATTACCCTGATGGCGAAAACTACCTTTCTGTTTTTTATTCCAAAAACCGTGTTCCTTTTGGGCCCAACTATACAGGCTATTTTAATGATGAATTTGATCGCCTATTTGAGCAAAGCTATTATGAAAGCAACGATGAAAAACGATTTGAACTTTATCGTAAAATGGACAATATGATAATGGAACATTCCTCTATAGTGCCAATTTTATATGATCAGAGTGTGGTGATGCTACAAAACAACATTAGTGGGTACTTAATTAATCCGCTGAGTTTAATGATATTGAAGCGGGTGAAGAAGAAGTAAGAAATAAAAAACCCCTGAAACAAAAGCTCCAGAGGTTGAAATTTATATTTGGTTGTTTTAGTTCTATATCTTAAACCAAATATATACTAATAATTATAATAAAACGAATTAACAAAATAATTATTTTTGATTTCCACCCATACCCCCCATTTGTCCGCCACCTTGTTGTTGGTCTTGTTTGCTATCGTCATTTTTAATCTTTTTCTTTTCGGTAAATTTAAGCTTACCGAAGTTGTA
>JACMOW010000271.1 GCA_014377775.1 Pedobacter sp.
ATCTATAGAAGTTAAAGAACTTTCGGTAATACCTGCATCTGCTAATGCAGTATTAGTAGGAGCTAAAATGGTAAAAGGCCCCGGACCTTTAGTAAAAGTTTCTAATTTAGCCTGTGTTATTGCTTTTTTAAATATACTTAAATCAGGATTTGCAGCAAGTTTAGTATCAATAGTTGCTAAAACTGGTGCTGCAACCTCATCCTTTTTACAACTACTAACAAAAATGATTGCTAAAAAGAAAAAGATGAATGAAAGAAAAAAATTATAGATTATTTTATACATAATTATTTTTTTATTGATTTACTATTACAGAAAGATTCGGTAATAAATTAATAGTTCCACTATTATATCCCCTAGCTAATAATGTATAAACTCTTTGGTTAAACAAACTTGCAGTAAAAGCTCTTCGTGCTATTGGTGGCGTGGAAATTAATGCCCCTGCTGATCTTATAAAAAATGAATCAGATACTGGGATACTCAAATCAAAATTATCAGATACAGCTTTGTATGCAATAGCAGCTTTAAATAAAGTGGCAGTACTTTCATTTGAGCCTTTATACAAATCTATTGAAGGTACATTTGGCATAGCATTTACAAATTTAAAACGAACAAATCCACTATCAGGTTTTGATCTTTTATCTTCTATTGCAAATCCTGTGGTAGTGGCTGCAGTATCAGTAATAAAATATGTATAGAATGTATTTGCATTAAATGTTTCATTAAACTCAAACAGCTTTGACATTATATTTCCTGTTCCAATAAATGGTCTAAATCCTTGAATTTTTGTAACACCTGGGGTTACAAATAAATAGTCACCGTTTAAACTTCCGTTCATATTTAATCCTCCCCCCGGAAAACTAATTGGAGCACTTAAAGTGTTACTTACAGCCTTATCATTTATATATAAAATTGCTGTGGGTGTTACTGTGTAAGCAGAAAAAAATGCAAGCTTCACTTGTGCCGATCCTTCACTCGGTACTCTTTCAGTAACTTTAAAAGTATTTTTTTTGCAGCTCAATATTATTGTTATAACTACAAATAACGAAAAAAATATTTTTATACTATGTTTCATAAATTTAAAAAATTGTTGTTAATAATTATGGCTTGCTAAACCAACATTCGTATGTATGATAATCTTGGTTTAATGCCCCAATTCGTAATAACTCGTCTCTGTTCCAAACGTATTCACTATTAAACCTAGGTCTTACTCTATAAACAGGTTTATTAAAATTATCAACAAATAATGGAGCTGGTAATTTAAAATTTCTATAAACTTGAGATGTATCTGAATTGCCGGGTACAGCAACATCTAAATCTGTCCAATGATAACGGCGCATATCTACAAAAGTTTCAAAAAAACCCCAACCCCATAAAGCAATATATTTTTGTAACATAATATCTGTAAGCGTCAAGGATGCTGGAGTGTTTTTTACATTTGCACTTGCTAAATAGGCTGCTCTTTGTGCAGGAGATATGGGCCCACCAGTGTACAAAACAATATTTCCTTTAGGAAAACTAGCTCTATTTATAAAATCGAAATGTAGATTAATTCCATTTGTATAGGCAGTTAATGCTGTAGCTGCATCATTTTTTCTAAGTGCGGCTTCTGCTTTCATAAATTGAATTTCGCTGGATGTCATAACAGGAAATACAGCTTTGTCAGCAAAAAGATAATGTTTATCTGTTAAAACTGGTAGTGCAAAAGAGCTAGAACTATCTTGATATAATAGTGGTATTCTTTTTCTTGCATTTATCCAACTTGTAGTACCAACTGCATATATTCCACTTAAAGAATAATTTGGATCTCCAAGTGCTGGTCCAACTCCTCTGTAACCACCGTTTCCATTGGTAGTATCTGCAGAAACGGTGAGTAGATGTTTCATTCTTGGATCTCTGTTAGCCGCATTAATTGGTAATGCTGCTACTCTCGTAAATGTAGTACCATCTAATAATTTAACAATAAAATCGCTTTGACCAACATTTCTTAAAGATGGTGGATTAGCTGTGGCAATTGCTCTGCTTGGTCCAAAAAAGTTCATGTCCTCAAGTTTTGTTGCATCAAAAGGAATTAAAAAATCATCATTAATATCTACCATAGACCGGTTACAAAAAGCAATTACTGAGTCTGCATTATAATTTGCTTTATTTGTAATACGGTGAGCATTACGTGCCAATAAACCCCAGGCAAATTTTACCCATTTTGCATTACTTCCGTTAAAAACAAAATCACCTTTTGTTAATCTCAGCGTTGTAGCATCATTGTCTGAACGACTTAAATTTGCAATGCCTAAACGTAATATAGAATCTATACCTGCATAAACAACTTCCTGCTCATCAAACTTAAAAAAGGCTTTATTTTCTATAAAAGCTTCTTTAAAAATAATTTCTCCGCTGTAATCGGTTGCATATTGAAACATCATTGCTTTTAAAACCTGAGCTGCACCTACGTAATCCCATTGTTTTTTTTGAGTACCTGATGATATTATGTAATCTAAATTTTTACCCAGTCCAAAATAGCATTGTCTCCAAATATCTCCGTTTGCATCAGATGCTGCGTTGTAACCCATGCGATCAAAATTGGAAACGCTTAGAGTGCTACCAGTGTTTAATCCACAAAAATTTTGAACAAATTTGCTTGCGTGTATGCTTCCATCATATTGTAATCCCCTTGGAATTGCACTAAGCATAGCGGGGAATACGGATGAAGGATCGGGGTTTTGAGGTGTATCAGGATCACTATTAATATCAAGATACTTTTTACAACTGTTAACTGTAAACAACACAAAAAGTAAAGTAATAATAGTTATTAAATTATTCTTTTTCATATTCATTTTTTTAATTAAATTTTAAAATTGAACTTTAAAGCCCATGTTTAATCCTCTTGGCGTAGATATTGAACCGTAGTCAATTCCTGCACCTCCAAACCCTCTTGAAAATGCTGTATTAACATTTACACTTGGATCGGCTCCTGTATAGTTTGTAACAATAAATAAATCTGTACCAGTAATAAATACTGAGGCAGAACTTACCACTCTTTGTCTTTTAAGTAATGTTTTTGGCAAGGTAAAACTTATTGTTGCGTCCCTTAATCTCATCCAATTTACAGATTCGATAAAGTCTGATTCCGATACGGATCCTGTATTAAAGTAATCAGATCTGTAATATGGGTTTACTGTAATTGTATTTGCAGTAGGATTGGTAGTATTTTGCAAACCATCATTTAAAACGCCAGTTATTACAACAGGTGTTTCTCTGCTTAAAGTCTTTTTACTTAATCCTGTAGCATATAAGAAGTATTCATTACCATTAAATACATCGCCACCTTTTCTAAAATCTAAATTAAAACTAAGTGAAAAGCTTTTATAAGAAAATGAATTTATCAAACCTACTCTAAAATCAGCTTGTCTATCTGCGGCTTGTATATAATCACCTGCGGTATTTACACTTGGCAAACCTGAAGTAGGGCTTATTAAAAGTTGACCTGCGGTATTTCTTAAAAGTGGTGGCGTTGCTAAGTTTCCAATAGGAGAACCAGGGAACACTTGACTTCTAATAAAACCGAAAACATTTGTATCACTATCATAGTAGGTTGGTAAATCTGCTGGGAGTTTTACAACTTTTCCACGGTTTCTGTCAAAATTTACGGTCATATCCCAATTAAATTTTTTCTTCTTTATAATATTTGCAGTTATGATAGCTTCGATACCTTTGTTTTCAACTAAACCTCCATTTAGGTATTTTAAAATTGCTCCTGTACCATAACTTGTTCTATTGGCAACAATTTGCCCCTTACTACTCAGTGTGTAATAAGTAAAATCTATCCCAAACCTATTTTTAAAAAATTTTAATTCTCCACCAACTTCAAAGTTGTCAGTAAATTCGGGTTCTAGCCCTACGTTACTTCCAAATACACCATTTGCAAAACCTCCACCAGTAGTTGAAACTGGTGCAAATAAGGGATCAATTAAATAAGGAGCGTATAAACCTTTACCGGTTTTACCAAAACTTACTCTGGCTTTTCCATAACTTAACCAAGGTGTTTTTTCAAATACTTTTAAATCGCCAAAAATAAAACTTAACGATGCTGATCCAAAATTATAATAAGGTGATTTTTCAACTAATTTACTCAAAAATGTACTTGTACCTTCTCTGGTTCCTGCTACAGAAGCGTATAAAATATTATTATAAGATACACTTAAATTAGCAAATGCTCTTATCTTCCTCGTATTATTAATTACTGATTTTGCAGTTACACTTAATGGGTCAGTATTATTTAAAGATGCGAAATCTGTTTCAAAGAATCGTTCTCCTTTTTGTGATTCTATTCTTGTTTTAAAATCATCATTAGCAAAACCTAAAATTAGCGTGTTAGAAATTTTATTTATTTTCTTTTTAATAGTGGCTCTAAATACGTTACTTAAATTTCTGGTATTTTGTTCGTATAATGAAATAAATCCATTAGACCCAGCTCCAAAACGGCTTTGAGGATGTACTAAAAAATCTCCAGTTTGACTATAAACATCTACGCCTGTAGTATTAGCTAAGTTTAACCATTTGTAAGGGTTTGCATTTAATGTTACTGTTGTAGCTAAACGATTAATTTTATCTTGGCTCGGATTTTTATATACATCCCAAAATGGATTATCAAATTCAGTACTTATGCTAGCTCCTGGTCTATAAACTTTTCTTCCTCCGCTTTCAGTTTTATAATCGCTCACATCAACATCGCTTGGATAATTTAATAAATTTAACAAGTACCCACCAGCTCCTTTTGTTGCTTTATTTGTGGTAGAGTTTGTATAAGTAATACCTGTGCTTATATTAAACTTTGGAGATAGCTTTATAGTTCCATTTATACCCATGGTAATTTTTTCAAAACCAGTATTTGGAATAATTCCTTTTTGATCAAAATAGCTACCAGAAAGTCTGTAAGTTGTAATATCACTACCTCCTTCTACATCAACTGCATGGCGTTGTGAAAATCCTGTTTTAAAAAAACTTTTTACATTGTCATATAATTTTGTTTCTGGGGCATATTTAGGTCCGAAGAACGCATAAACACTTCCTGAACCGTATGGGCTAACAGTAGCATCTGCAGCATAAACACCAGCTGTTCCTCTACCGTAAGTAGTTTGTACTTCTGGAAATAAATATACTTTTTCCCACCGAAAAGAGTTGCTATAACGCATAGTAGCTTTACCAGATTTACCCTTTTTAGTAACAACTACAATTGCGCCAGATGCGCCATCAGATCCATACAATGCTGTAGCATCACCACCTTTTAAGATAGTTACACTTTCAATATCTTCAGAGTTTAAATCCATTGCTCTATTACCATAATCAGAATTACGGTTTCCTAAAGTTACTGCACCAGATGAAAGGTTTTCCTGATTCATGGTTTGGTTATCATAAGGTACTCCATCTACTACAAATAATGGAGAATTACTATTCCCTATAGATACAGCGCCACGCAATACAATTGAAGTAGAAGATCCAGGAGCACCTGCTGTAGGAGTTATAGTAGCCCCCGCTACTCTTCCTGCTAATGCATTAATCCAATTATCCCTTTGAGTTGTGGCGATTTCTTCGCCTTTTACAGCTTGAGCAGTATATCCTAATTCTCTTTTACTTTTTTGTCCACCATAAGCCGTCACCACAACTTCTCCAAGTTGCTTTTGTGCCTGTACTAATCTGATATTAATTTTGGCATCACCTGCGGCAGTAATTTCCTGGCGAGCATAATCAATAAAGGTGAAGACTAATTTCTGTCCCCGTAGAGCGGCAATTGAATAATAC
>JACMOW010000272.1 GCA_014377775.1 Pedobacter sp.
GGGCGATGTTAAGTGTTCCACTTTTTGATTGGGTAACAGAAAATCTTTTAAAAAATGCGGCAAATGCGATCGAAAACCAAGGCACAATTACCATCAATATTATTGAACATTTAACAAAAGAAGAAGTATTTATTGATGTAACGGATACAGGCAAGGGTATACCAAGCTCTAAGTTCGATACGGTATTTCAACCTGGGTATACCACCAGAAAACGTGGCTGGGGATTAGGCTTGTCGCTCACCAAACGAATTATTGAAAATTACCACAGCGGGAAAATCTTTGTTAAAGATTCGGAATTGGGAAAGGGCACAACCTTCAGAATAATTTTAAAAAGCAGCATAACGTATGAACCGACCACAAACGCATGAGTATCCCGAATGGGGACAAAACTACATCAGACAGGTAGATGGCGATGTATTAGCGATATTAAATGAACAAGCAACAGGTTTTCCGAACTTTATAAACAATCTGGTAGAAAAGAGCGATTATGCCTACGCGCCAGGGAAATGGACCATTAAGGAATTGATAGGACATATAATCGATACCGAACGTATTTTGGTGTATCGCTTATTGTGCTTTGCCAGAGGAGAAACGGCTAGTTTACCAGGGTTCGAAGAAGATGATTATGTAGCGAATGCTCATTTTAAAGATAGAAGTTTATTTAGCATGGCTGAGGAGTTTTCTTTATTGAGAAAATCTAATCTTTACTTGATTAATACTTTAAATGAAGAGGAGCTAAGCAGGCTAGGTTCTGCAAATGGTAATCAGATGAGTGTACGCGCGATTGTGTATGTTTTGGCGGGCCACGTTATTCATCATTCTAAAATTATTAACGAGCGTTATTTATGATTTGGCTTAAAAACTTTACGCCAGAAATGTTAAATAATAGGCCAAAAAATCATATTGGAGCTTTATTGGGGATTGAGTTTACCGAAATCGGCGATGATTTTGTGAGCGCAACTATGCCTGTTGATGAACGAACGCATCAGCCTGCAGGGATTTTGCACGGGGGAGCATCGGTGGTACTCGCCGAAACTTTAGGGAGTATAGCCGCCTATATGTGTATCAACCCTGAGAAATACATTGCGGTTGGTTTAGAGGTAAATGCAAACCACATTAGGCCTGTAAGTAGCGGGCTTGTAAAAGGCATTTGTAAGCCCTTGCACATCGGTGGAAAAACCCAAGTTTGGGAAATTAAGATGTATACCGATAAAGGGAAGTTGAATTGTGTAAGTAGGCTAACAGTAGCGATATTACCTAAGCCGATTTAAAAGTCTGAGAGTTGAGACGCTTTCGGACTCCCAGACTAAAAATTTTCTGACTATTTCTGCTGGTCAAGCCATTTTTTCTCGATAATATAAGAAACAATAAGGCCTAATCCGCCAAAGATGCCGATACATCCAAAATAGATGGCTGCAGCTTGATCTTCGTCACTATTTGACATCTCGTTGCCAAATATCTCTCTTACCGTAAATAGGGCCACAATTAAACCTAACCCTAACCCTACCAATAGCAGGCCAAATTTTAAGCTTAAAAATGGTTGTGGTGTAGATTTACGAATGCCTGGGTCGATGCCGCGCTCAATCATTGCCATCTTTTCTTTGTTTATGAAATATCTGATGCCGAAAATCATCGCAAAGGTGCAGATGAATAATGTGATGGGTACTAATATGCCTTCCATGATTTTATTTTTAAGGGTTAAAATTTATTTCTTTTCGAACTGATGTTCTGCATACTATGACGACAGAAAAAAAATTTAGGTTACAGCAGAAGAGAGAAAATGTTTAGTGTGAAGCGTGAGGTGGGAAACCTTTTCTATCAAGAAAACTACATAATGACCTTGAAGACAATTGAAACAATAAAAACTACTGAAAAAACATTCTGTATATTTAGTAACCTAAGCTGTAACCTAAACTGAATCTGCCACGTCTTACTTTCATCGTATGCAACAAAAAGAAACAGATTTAGCATTAATTACAGCAGTACTGGCTGGCCAAACTGCAGAGTATGCAGTACTGGTGAAGCGACATCAGCGCTTTGTATTTACCTTAGCTATGCGTTTCGCTAAAAATAGGGAAGATGCCGAAGAAATTGCACAAGATTGTTTTATAAAGGCTTACCGAGCTTTGGGTACGTTTAAGCAAACTTCGAAATTCACAACTTGGTTATATACGATAACTTATACTACAGCGATGACCTCCTTGCGAAAGAAAAGATTAGACACCACATCAATTAATGATGACGAGTATGTGCTGCAAATTGCAAATAGTGGTACTAATTTTGATGCAAATAATGTAGTAGAAAAGAAATCTACTTATGCCTATTTAAATCAGGCTATTAATATGCTGTTACCTGATGATGCTGCCATTATCACACTATTTTATAAAGGAGAACAAAGCCTAGAAGAAATTGCGACAGCACTTAACATGGAAGCCAATACAATTAAAGTAAAATTGCATCGAGCCAGGCAACGATTAAAAGATAAATTACACTATTTATTAAAGGATGAAGTTAAAGAATTGATATGAACACGATAGAAGAGCAACTTTGGAATTATATTGATGGGAATTGTACACCAGTAGAGCGATTAGAAATTGAAGCAAAATTGGCGATCAATATTCAATATCATAGCATTTATCAAGAATTGGTTAAAGTAAATGAAGAGCTGAATAAGCTCGATTTTGAGGAGCCTTCGATGTCGTTTGCCCGAAATGTAATGGAGAAGGTAAACCTTGAGCTTAAGCCTGTAGCCCTTAAAACAAAGGTTGATAATCGTATTATTTATAGCATAGGATCTCTTTTCATATTGGCATTAATTGGTATTTTTACCTATGCAATAGTGATTAGTGATTTAGAATTTAAAATGGGTATTCCGAAAATTGATTTTTCTTTTGGAGTAGGTAAATACATAAATCGTAGCGCAATTCAAATATTCCTTATGATAGACGTTGCAATTGCCTTAATTTATTTAGATGGCTTTTTTAGAAAAGAGAAAATAAAAGGGAATTGAATAATCTTAT
This sequence comes from Pedobacter sp., assembly GCA_014377775.1. Classification (GTDB taxonomy): domain Bacteria; phylum Bacteroidota; class Bacteroidia; order Sphingobacteriales; family Sphingobacteriaceae; genus Pedobacter. Next base: position 3,021 of record JACMOW010000272.1, read on the forward strand.
TTCTTAAACGTTATGGGTAAGGTAACCTGAGTAGTATCCCAAGCCAATAACATGTTTGCACCTTGAGGTGCATTGGTAAACACGATGGAAAATACCTCAATTGCCTTTTCTAATTTCGTTATTGGAACATCTGTACGCACCAGATCTTGAGTTTCATCATAAGAAAAAGCGCCCCATCTGTCGGTTTGTTTATTTATTATAATGGTCCATTTATCCTTACTAGGAATGGCAAATAGACTGTATCTACCCTCTTTTAATTTAGTATTACCTACATAAACGGTCCTGTCAAAATAAATCTCAGTACTTTCGTTTGCGCCTAAACGCCAAACTTTATCAAATTGTTCTAATACACCAAAAACTTCCCTTCCCTTTTTTGCAGGACGAGCGTATAAAACTTTGATGATCGGCATAGTGGGGTCATCCTTTTTAACTTTTGCAGCATTTGAAGGGTAATAAGCGATGTCTAGTGGACTAGCATCAACTGCTGGAAATTTTACAGCGGGATCAGTTTGAGCATTTGCAGCAAAGCCAAACAAGATTAAGGCGATAAACAATGTTAATTGTTTCATCATCAAAGTATTTAGTATTCGCGACCTTTTACAATGTTATTTAAAAACAAACCAGCTATAATTAAGCCAATAATTCCTCCTAAAAGGACATAACCAAAACTTGTTGTTACTGCAATAACCGCTAACATTCCGGCTAATAAACCAACAACATACCAAACCCACTCAAAGCTATTTTTAGTTTCTTCTGAACTCATTTTTTTAAAATTTGTAACAAAGTTAAATTATTTATTTTAAATGTTTCCTAATAATTCATCAACCTTTACCAATTGATAGCCCTCTTTTTTTAAATATTGGATTAATTCGGGTAATTTATCGTAAAATTTGTCGGTTCTTTTAAAATCGGTGCCAATGTGCAATAGCAATATAAAGCCATTAAGTGCATCCTTGTTGCTTTTCGAGTAATCGATAATAGATTGATATATCTCATTTGTACTGCGATATGATTTTCCCATTTCGGGAAAGGTATAATCGGCATTGGAACGGGTACCTGGTGTGAAATTGATCAATTTCAAGCCCATTTCTGTCGTCCAATTCGCAATACTTTGGTTATACCACTCGTAAGGAGGCAAAAAATAAGACGCATTTTCTTTCTTGATGCCAAACTTTTCCATCGCTTTATAATTTGCACTTAGGTCGGCAGAAAATTGTGCTTTACTTACCAATAAGCTATCTCTTTTTGCCCAGTCGTTATACAGTAAATGTGCATCAGAATGTGCACCCAAATAGTTCCCATTTGCCTTTAGAGATTTAATAATAGAGGAGAATAATGGATTTCGATAAAATCTGCCAGTAAAGAAGAAGGAAGCATTTGTATTATTTTTTTTCAGTGTGGATAGGATGCTATTTCCACCATCAGCAAATTCATCACCTGTAAACACCAATGCGATCTTTTTTTCGGTAGTTTTTCCACGGATAATCGCGCCCTCTATTTTCCTCATCCGATGAGCCTCATCGGATGAGGAATCAAATGCAGCTAATAAATAAACTAAGGATGCTGTGCCATCCATGGTTGGCTCATTCGTGCTGTAATCACCATAATCATCATGGTAAACAACTAAATCGCTCTGAAAATCCGCATATTCATCAGCCTCTGCTAACTGTATGCCAATTAAACTTTTATAAATTTTTGTATAAACTGGCCCATCAACTAACCCGCCATCAATTGGATATTTTTTAAGGTGGGTAAAGGCCGAATGTGGATCAACGGGTGTGTCGCCCCAATCGGGTAGGCCATAAACCATACTTGTTCCCCAGGGATTACAGCCAAAAAGCCAGTCGAAATTAGCCTGTTCTAGTTCAGTAAAAGATGTATCTCCTGTTAATTGTTTATACCAATAGCATTGCATGGTAAAAGAAACCGTTAGGTTATTGCTACACCAAATAAATGGAATGCCACGGTAAAACGCATTTTGCTTTGCTCGATCCCAAACATGATTTATTCCTTCTTTGTAATTTGCAATCAGCTCTGCTTTGGTACCAGCAGCGCTTTGTTTAGCCAATTCGTAATGCCCAAGATTGATAAATGGATACCATTGATAATGCTTAGCGGTATCGGAAATAAACCAGGGTGTAATCTTTTCTCTTCTTGAAAAGGCTAGCGCTGAATCGAGATTTTTTAAGGATGATTTTCCACTTTTTTTGATACTTGCGTATGCCAATTCCATGTCATCAACCCAGTTATCCTCGGCATAAATATAGGGCGATTTAACAGAAACAGTTTGTGTTACGCCCCTTTTTTGGTTCGCAAATTTTAGCGCACTTTTCGCTTTATTGGCCAATAGTGAAGCATAATCTGGATTTTGAGATTTAAATAATGTAGCGCCTAAACTAAATGCACTCGTAAATTTGGCTGCTGTAGAACTGGTACCCGTAGTATTGTTCATAAGTTTGCCCCTTTGCTGTGGCTCGCCATTAATGAAGTATAGGGGGCGCTCAAAACCCTTACCATATTGACTGTCTTCTTTTGGGATGCGCATCGAAATATGGTCACGATCATCGGCTAACTGATTAAACATAATTTTAGCACTAGGATGCATTTTTACAAGCCAATCTAATCCCCACTTGGCTTCATCCAAAACATCGGCTACACCATTACGGCCATCCAGTCCATTGGCTTGCTTTTCATCTTTAAAAGTGTTAGGAAAATCTCTGTAAGCCATTAACAGATGGTAAGTGGCATTGGCTGATGTGGTTGCATACTGCAGATAATCACTTGCATCGTGCCAGCCGCCAGAGGCATTATAATGTGTACTATCTTTAATTCCTGCTTTTTTACCATATAATACAAAACCATCATGGGTGTGACAACTATCTTTTAAATATGGATTAAATCCGCTGCGTTGTTGTCGCATATAGCGCAATGCAAAATCTGCTGTGTGGCGATAAACGCTTTCTCCAATAATAATGTCTGGCGAAATAATATTATTTGCTCGAATAACGTATTTCCCCGGAGTTTTAAATGCGCTAAAATTGAGACGAGCGGTAGTCGTAAATGGACCATACGCACCAAAAAATTCGATGAGGGCAGACGAAAAAACGACTTTTCCAGATTCCTTGCTCACCAACTCAAATTTATTAGGCAAAGCATTTAACTTACTTGTCCAAATAGCTACTTTACTCGAAGAAGGTTGATAACCCAATAAATTTATCCTAATCCAACTATTGCTGGCATCTGTATTTTTTTTAGCCATAAATGATGATAGTGGAAAGATCATCAATAATATGATGCATTTTAATAAAGTAATTTTTCTCATGGTTAAAGCGAATATCGATGAAGTTAAAGGTATGGATTATCATGAAAATGTAAATTATTAATTCATATTTTTAGTTAATCAATCGATTGATTAAGATTGTAATCTTAAATTTATCAATGGAAAAAACAGATAAAAAGGTAGAAATTTTGAAGGCAGCAGAGTTGCTGTTTTCTGAATTTGGTTTCGAAGGCACATCAACGCGTCAAATTGCAAAGGAATCGGGCGCAAACATATCCATGATCAATTATTATTTTGGGAGTAAAGAAGGGGTTTTTTTAGAAATCATGGAAAGTAGGATTTCTGGTTTTAAATCACATTTAGATTTAATAAACGAAGAGCAAATTCCTGCCAAAGAGAAGTTATTGAAAGTGGTTGAACAATATGCTACACGTATTTTCTCGAACATTGGCTTTCATAAAATGATGCACAGGGAGCTTTCCTTAACTCAACGTCCAGAAATGTTTTGCCAAATTAAGGACGCCATGGCTAGTAATCGATTGGTAATTGAAAAAATAATTGAAAAAGGAATAGCAGAAGGCACATTTAGGCAAGTAGATGTGAGGATGAGTATTGCAAGCATCATGGGTACCATTACCCTTATTGCAACTTCACCCAGCAAAGTAAGTGATATCGAAAATTTCGACATTAGCGACAGTGAACAAGCTGAGCCATTACGAAAAAGATTAGTATCCCATTTGCAAGATCTAATTATTACGCATTTAACAATTCAAAAATGATAAAAAGAATAATTTCCACCATACTTTTCCTTCCATTCGTTCTAAATGCGCAATCGGTTAAAAAAGTTAGCTTATCAGAAGCCATTGATCTTGGCATCGCCAACAGTAAGAACTTAAAACTAGCTCAAAATAAAATAGATGAGGCGGTTTCCAAACTTGAAATGGTGAATGATAATGCTTTACCAAGTGCTTCGGCAAGCTTTTTATACAATCATGCTGAAATTCCAGAAAACACATTTAAGGGTATTAATTTACCAAATAGGGCCGATGCTTTTGTGGGCACAGCAAGCATACAAGAATTAGTATATGGAGGAAATAAACTAAAATATGCTAAAGAATCCACTAGGCTATTGGCAAATGTTGCACGTTTGGATCTTGAAAAAAATAAAGAAGAAGTTAGTTACGCAGTGATCAATGCCTATTTCTCCTTATTTAAATTAATGCAGAGTAAAAAAGTAATTGCTCAAAACTTGGAGTCAATTGCCAGTCAGCTACAACAAGCACAGAAGTTTTTTGTGCAGGGAATTGTAACTAAAAATGATGTGCTACGCTTTCAATTGCAACGAGCCAATGTTTCTTTAATAGATTTGGAAATAGAAAATAACCGCCAAATTATTAACTACAATCTCGATATATTGTTGGGCTTATCAGAAGATAGTGAAATTTTAATCGATGAAAGCGATGTAGCGCTAAAATCTGTCGAAACTTTTGGAAGTTATTGGAACAGTGCATTGGCTAATCGCCAAGAGTTGCAACAGCTGGACTTGCAAAATAAAGTAGCCGAATATAGCATTAAAACCATCAGGGCCGAAAAATTACCCACTTTAGGTGTTGGTGCAAATTTATACTATATTAATCCAAGTGCAATGGGGATTATTGTTCCAATTACCGTTGGTGCAACCGTGTCATGGAATGTGGCTAATCTTTGGAAGAATAAGAATAAAGCCGCCACGGCTATTATTCAACAGCAGGAAATTGGAATCCAAAAAAATATATTTAAAGATCAGTTAAAAACAGAAATCAATAAAAATTATCAGAATTACAGTTTAGCAGTTCAGAAAATAAATATACTTCAAACTTCGATCACTCAAGCAACAGAAAACGATCGTTTGTTGGCTTCAAAGTACAAAAACAACATCGCCTCGGTAACGGATAGGATTGATGCTGAAACCTTATTGTACCAAGCAAAAATTAACCTTGAAATCGCAAAGGCGGATGCAGGATTAGCTTATTACACCTTATTAAAATCGACAGGAAAAATTTCAAAATAACATCAATTAAAATGACAACAGAAATAAAAAAGAAAAATAGAGTGCTCCCAATTATATTATGCGTATTACTCATTGGCGGAGCCATATTCGGTGTTAAGGAATATAACTATTTCAGCAAACATATAGATACCGATGATGCTCAGATAGATGGCAACATTAGTCCGGTTGTAGCTCGTGTTGGCGGTTATGTGAGGGAGATTAAATTTGAGGAAAATACAAAAGTAAGTGAAAATCAAATACTGGTTACTTTGGACGATCGCGATTATAAGATTAAACTAGAGCAGGCACAAGCAGGTCGAGTGGGTGCCAATGCTGGTGTTGGTGTTTCGCAAGCTCAAATTACGGCTACAGCAGCCAATACCATTACAGCAAAGGCGAATATCGAAGCTGCAAGAGTGAAGTTAAATTTGGCAAAAAAGGATTTCGAACGTTATGCTAATCTGATTAAAGATGGGGCGGTAACCCAACAAGCTTTTGATCAGGCGAAAGCGCTGAATGAAACCGCCCAAGCGAACTATACTGCTTCAGTTGATCAATATAATGCTGCAGTGAAACAAGTTGGCACAACAGAGTCGCAATTAAACGTTAGCAATTCGGGTGTAACGCAACGCCAATCAGATGTAGATTTTGCCAAATTGCAGCTATCTTATACCGAAATTAGGGCACCAACAACCGGCATTGTTTCCAAAAGGAATGTCCAAAAGGGCCAACTAATTCAGCCAGGTCAATCTTTGTTCGCCATTGTTGATAACAATAGTTTATTTGTAACGGCTAACTTTAAAGAAACGCAACTACAAAAGCTAAAAATTGGATTAAAAGTGAAAATTTTTGTAGATGCTTATCCAGGTGAGGCAATTGATGGCGAGGTATACAATTTTGCGCCTATTACGGGCGCTAAAGGGTCTTTGTTGCCTCCCGATAATGCTACGGGAAACTTTGTTAAGGTTGTACAGCGCGTGCCGGTTAAAATTAAATTTCATGCGAAAGACAAAGCATTTTTAGAGAAACTTCGTCCAGGGATGAGTGTTAAGGTTTCTGTATCTATTTAATTAAATAACCATGGCCGAAGTAGGTTTTAAAAAATGGATAATTACATTTACTGTAATTACGGCTTCACTTTTGGAGCTAATAGATACAACAATTGTAAATGTAGCTATTCCTCAAATTCAAGGGAATTTAGGAGCAACTTTAGAAGATATCGCATGGCTATCTACAGGATATGCTGTTGCAAACGTAATTATATTGCCCATGTCGGGCTGGATTGGGAGTCGATTTGGTCGGAAAAACTATTTTCTAACCTCCATCATCATATTTACCATTGCCTCTTTTCTTTGCGGTAATGCCACTTCTTTAGAACAACTAATCGTTTTTCGTATTTTGCAGGGGCTTGCTGGAGGTGGATTAATTTCTAATGCACAATCGATTTTGCTAGAAACATGGCCTCGAGAAGATGTGGGTATTGCAACGGCATTGTTCGGATTGGGAGCAGTGGTTGGACCAACAATCGGTCCAACAATTGGTGGTTATATTTTAGAAATTGCAGATTGGCCATGGATTTTCTATGTAAATATCCCAGTTGGAATTTTGGCCGCTTATTGTACCATTACCTTTATAAAGAAAACACCAAAAGATGGACAAGGAAAGCCGGTAGACTGGTGGGGAATTGGTTTATTGGCGGTTGCAGTTGGTAGTTTACAAACGGTATTAGAAAAGGGAGAGAGCGAAGATTGGTTTGCCGCGCCTTATATCATTGTGCTTACGGTAACTGCTGTGTTTGGCTTATTACTATTTATTTGGCGTGAGTTAAGCACCGATCATCCGATAGTGAACTTTAATATTATGCGACATCGTAGTTTTTCAATCGGTATGTTTACCTCCTTTGTTTTGGGCTTTGGTTTATATGGTTCGGTATTTGTTTTTCCAATTTTTGCTCAAAGCTTATTAGGATTTACTCCATTGCAAACTGGGAAACTATTTATAGCTGGAGGAATTTGTACCATTTGTATGATGCCGTTCATAGGAATAATGCTTAAAAAGGGTGTTCCTGCTCAATTTATGGCTACAGGCGGAATGTTTTTGTTTTTTGTGTTCTGTTTTATGTTGAGTAAATCGACCTTATTATCTGGCACAGACGATTTTTTCTGGCCTTTGGTAATTAGGGGTGCCGGAATGGCCTTATTATTTGTACCCTTAACAACACTTGCAATGCAAGACTTGAAGGGCTCAGAAATTGGTCAGGGTGCAGGTTTAAATAATATGATGCGCCAATTGGGAGGCTCGTTCGGTATTGCTGCACTAACTACTTTAATTCATACCCGACAAGGCTTTCACAGGAGCGCTTTATTGGCTAATGTAAACGAATATAACTCGGCTTTTACCGATCGCCTAAATGGTTTTATTCAAAATTTTATGGCAAAAGGATCTTCTTATGTTGAAGCAAAGATGATGGGGATGAAAGCAATTGAAGGATCTGTAATTAAACAAACGATGCTGTTAACATATAGTGATGCTTATTGGGTAGTTGGCATGGTAATGCTATGCTGTATTCCTCTGCTGTATTTGCAAAAGTTTAAAAAGAATATAAATATACCTACAGATGTGCATTAAATAAAACAGTCCCGACTTTACGCCGGGACTGTTCCCCCCAAAAAATTAACAATTTTATAAAATCCCTCTAAGAAATTTTAATGATATTTAAAGATTTGTTTTAAA
>JACMOW010000273.1 GCA_014377775.1 Pedobacter sp.
AAATTGAGGCGATGGGTGGTAAAATTGAAGTAGAGAGTCAAATTAATCACGGAACCACTTTTAAAGTATATTTTAAAAGAAGTATTTAGCGTTAACTATTTACTTTTTCGATTAATTAATTTGAAATTATTAAAGTGAATAGTGTAACGCTACAATTACAAACACAGATACAATGTTTCTTATAATATTAGCGCAGTAAACACCATGGGATATATTTAAAATTTCATGCAATTCTCCATTTATTAGTGGCGTTACTACTTCTACAGGTAATTTCGATTTTGTAATTGACTCCGATAACCAAAGCTTTACTATTTACGCAAGTTGTTATTAAAATGAATAAATAGTTCAATAAAAAACCCGTACCATAACAAAATGATACGGGTTTTTTGTTAGGAACAAAATTATCGATTCTCAGTAAAATCTAGAAAAGCTGCGGGCACACCCGTTATTAAGTTTCCTCTTAATGTAAAAGTGTACACACTTTCTTTAAAAAGCGAGGTTGCTCCTCTAGCTACAATTTTACCGCTTGCGGCATCAATTAATCTTAAGGTATAAGAACCTTGTTTAATTGGAATATAAGCCGATGCGGTTTTATAAACGATATCTGTAATGGGTGTGGTAATAATAACTAAAGATGGCCCACCTGGAGGTATACTTGTCAAGGTTTGCGTTAATTCTAGAGATAGTGTACTTGTATTATGTCCTGGATTAACTAAACGAATATAAGCTATTGAGGTATCTGGAGCTGGTAAAGCATCCTCAAGAATAAAGGCATCCGATTTATTGGTTGCATAATCGTAAATACCACTGGTGTAAAAGCTATAATTTTTACCCTCTACAACATCCTTTGTAACGCTCGCTACCTCAATAGATGGGCCTTGACCTATAGCGGCATTTAATGGCATAGTACTAGGTGTAATCGCTTTAAAAACTACAGTGCCAGTTGGTGATAAAGAATAACCCATTACTGGCACCAAGCTACCGTATAATGTACCTGTTGGCGATTCAAGGCCAGTTGCTGAAAGAGTAGCTGCGGTTTTTGTACCATTCGCAAAAAAGTTTACAGATGGAGCGTTAATCGCAAAATTGTAATATTTAAACTGTGCACCTGCGTAAGGTTTTGTGATGTTAACAACGGCATTTTTTTTACATGACGATAGAGTCATTAAAAACAGTGCGGTAATTATTGGGAAAATTAATAAATATCTTTTCATAATCATAAGGTTTAAGGTTTAGTAATCCATATTGGAATGGTATGGAAATCAAGTCGTTTACCGCCAATTTTATCTAATGCAGCTAAGTTCCAAACCCACTCTGAGTTGTAACGGGGACGTATACGATAAACGGGAGCAAATAAATTATCTGAAAATATCCTATCCTGTGCTGGGACTGTAAATCCTTTGTAAACTTGAACCAATGGTAATTCTGGGTCTTTATCTGTATAATGGTATCTTCTAATATCAGCCCATGTTTCATTTAAGCCCCAACCCCATAAAGCAATGTATTTTTGACACATAATATCACTTAATGTAAGACTAGCAGGACCAGTAGGCACAACTGTTGAAGTTAAAAAAGTTGATTTTTCTGCAGGCGTAATTGGCGTTATGGCAGTGTTGCCTGATTCTGCATTTTGGATATTTACAAAATCCATGTGCGCATCGATCCCTTTTCTATAAGCATCTAAAGCAAGTGCTTTGTCGCCTTTCTTATAGGCAGCTTCAGCTTTTATAAATTGTAACTCAGAATAAGTCATAATTGGCACACTAGATTTGTCGTTAAAAACATAGTTTGCAGGCAAATTAAGACCAGAAGTAGGGGTGCCCCATACCGTTAAGGTTGGTCTTTGTGCCGCAGTTAATGTTCCATAACCAAAAGTAGGATCAATTCCATATACATTTCCGTCTGTTGATGGGAAAAGGAGTCTTCTTAATCTTGGGTCAACTACGCCACCAAACTGGTTTCCATTTAATAAATTAACGAAAAAGTTGGTTTGCCTAACGGTAGTTAAGTTTCCTCTAAATGGACTAAAGAAGTTGGCAGAGGTAGATCCCGCTGCGGTAAATTTTAGTCGTACATTATCGGCATTACTGGCTAAAGCTAAATCTACCGCATCTATCACATCTTGTGGCTTATATAATGTTGCTTTATTACTTAAATGATTAAGACTAAGTGCTTTTAAACCGTATGCAAACTTTAACCATTTTAGCCGATCTCCAGCAAAAAACATATCAGTACTCGCCAAATATGCCTGATTAACTGCGCCATCCGTACGTTTTAGATTTGTAATTGCTAAATCTAATAGTCTTTGTATTTCTATATAAACATCTGGTTCTGCATCGTAATCAAATGTTTTTCGACTAACATCAAAAGCTTGTTTTAAAATTATTTCACCATGTGTATCTGTTAAATGTTGCCATCCAAAAGCCTTCATTACATAACCTATGCCTAGCAAATCCCACCTTTGTTGCTCTTCAGCAAGCCTAATCATATCAACAAGGTTTTGGCCCATTAAAAAATAAACCGTTCTCCATTGTTCTGATGCTGGATCTGCAGTATTAAATAAATAACCGTGCCTATCCCAAGTATCTTGGGAGGTTATCTCCGCCCAATTTTGAATGTACTTGCCAACATATCTACCATCAAATTGTTGCGAAAACACAAAACTAGTTTGCATTGGTGCTAAATAGTTGTTGGGTGCTACTGTTTCTGGATTATTTGGATTATTATTAACATCTAACCATTTTTTACATCCTGATGCTCCCACCAGCAATAAAATAGCAATTGTATATATCAATTTTTTCATCGTAATCTTATTAATATTAAATAGTTATAAACCAATTCTTAAACCAAAATTAATTCCTAATGTAGTTGGGAAATTTCCAAAGTCAATCGCCATACCTCCAGATCCTACTGTAGCAGCATTATTTCCATTTGCCACAGGGTCTGCTCCAGAGTAATTAGATATTAAAAAAACATCAGTAGCAGTAGCAAAAACCGATGCAGATTTAATAAATCTTTGTCTAGCAATCGTTTTTGATGGTACGTTAAAGGACAATGTAATATCTCTCATTCTTATCCAGTTTATGTTTCTTTCAATAAATAGTTCCTCGCTTATGCCACTATAGTATCTATTATCATAATAAGGATTAACTACAATATTGTTAATGGTTGGGTTAGCAGAGTTCTCTAAACCATCTAACAAAACTCCTTTTATTACCCTAGGCGTTTCGCGATCTAAGGTTCTTTTTGTTAAGCCTCTTGTAGTTAAAAAATGCTCCGTAGCATTCAACACATCACCACCTTTTCTAAAATCGATAAGAAATGATAATCTAAAAGCTTTATAGCCAAATTCATTTGTTAAACCCAAGGTCCAATCTGGCCAACGATCTGTGCCATTAGAAATAAATGCATTTGTTCTTAAAGGTAATCCAGTTGATGGACTAATTAATATCTCACCAGCAGTATTTCTTTGATAGAATAAACCCGTAAATTGTGTGAGTGGTTGCCCTGGTGTGGCTCCATTTCTTACATTACCATATAACCAAGTATCAGAGCTGTAAGATTCTGGAACGTCCCTAGGTAAAGAAAGTAATTTAGACCTCGATAAATCAAAATTTGCAATTACATTCCATGAAAAGTCCTTAGTTAAAATTGGCTTACCTGTTAATAACACTTCATAACCATAATTTTCTGTATTGCCTCCATTCAAATCTGCTAAAACAAAGCCAGTACCATAACTCGCTCTAATATCTCTAACAATTTGTTCGTCTGTTTTCTTTTTATAATAGGTAAAATCTAAATTAATTCTAGACTTAAGAAATGATAATTCAGCTCCAATTTCGTATGATGTTGCAATTTCTGGTTTTAATCCGGGGTTAGGACCCGTAAAGCCGTATCGATAACCTCCTCCTGATAAATTTTCATACTGTAAAGCTGGATAAACTTTGTATGGGCGAGCATCTCTACCTACCTGTGCAATACCGGCTCTTATTTTTCCAGAGTTTAATACTTTTTTTATCCCTTCTAATCCTTTCAGATCTGTAAAATTAAAACTTGTATTTATTGAAGGATAAAAAAATGAATTATTATCTAAGGGAAGTGTAGAACTCCAATCTTTTCTGCCAGTAGCTGTTAAATAAATTAACCGATTATAGTTTAGTTGAATTTGACTATATACTGAAGCAATTCGTCTTTGCGTAATGGTGGTTAATGCTCTTCTAGTAAGTGCATCAGTATTATTTATAGAGAAGAAATTAGGCTCTAGAAACTTTTCACCATATACACCTAATGCTCTGTTTTCTTCACTTTTTATTTCTGCACCAACTAATAGGTTCAAATTTAATTTTTTAACAATTTCCTTTTTATAATTAGCGAAGGAATTTATATTTAAATTTCGTGTGTTGGCCGTTAATTGATCAAAGGCGCCACCTCTAGTAAAAGCATAAAAACTTTCTGGATGCAGTACACTTTGACTTTGAAAAGAGCCAACATCTAGTCCAAACCTAGTGGTAAATACAATATTTTTAATAGGTGTTAAAATAAAGGTTGAACTCGCAAAAATTCTATTATTTTGATCCGAAGAAGGATTTTTGTTGATGTTAAAATACGGATTATCGAGCTCACCACTATTTGCTAAATTAGGAAATAGTCTTCTTCTTGTGCCAGCTGGGGTTAAAAAGTTCGTAGCGTCATCTGTTCTTGGCCACAATAAGAGCCCAATTAAAGGGCCACCAGTTCCTTTCAATACTTTTTTATTGTCTGAATAACTATAATCAAGTGATAAATCTATCTTAAGCCATTTATTTAATGTTGCGGTAGATGCACCTCTTAATGTAAAACGATCATAACTCGTGTTGGGTACGGCGCCATTTTGCTTGTTGTAGGTCGTCGAGATTCTGTAAGTTGCACTTTCAGAACCACCTTCAAAAGATAAGTTGTGTTTTTGGGTTAAAGCCACTTGAAAAAATTCACTAACATTATCGTATAATTGCGTACCAGCGGCATATTTAGGACCAAAATAAATTGCCCCAAGAACATTAGGGTTACCATCAATTCCCAAACTGTAAACATCCTGCATTTCTGGTACCGTAGTTACTTGATCTATCCTAAAACTGTTGCTGTAATTTATGCGTCCCTCACCAGCTTTACCTCTTTTTGTGGTAATTACTATTGCCCCATTTGCAGCATCAATTCCGTATAGCGCAGCAGCTTCAGGCCCTTTTAAAACTGTGATATCTTCAATATCTTCAGGGCTAAAATCAGAAGAGCGATTGGTAAAATCTACTCCTCTATTTTCTCTTGAAGCGCCAGTAACGCCGTTAGAAGCAAATGAAGAAGTAGAAAGCGTACTATTATCTGCTGGTACACCATCGATTACCATTAAAGGTTGATTGCTGCTGTTAATAGAACTTATACCTCTTAATATAATGGTACTAGAGGCTCCTGGAACACCAGATGTACTGCTGATTGTTAAACCAGCAATTCTGCCCTGTAAGCCATTCACAAAGTTTTCTCTTTGAGTTTGTGCAATTTCTGAACCTTTAACAGACTGGATAGAAGTTCCCGAAGCACGTTTATCATTTTTAATACCTAATGCACCAGTAATCTGCACTTCGGCTAACTGACTAGCATCGGTTCTTAACACCACGTCGATTGTATTAGTTGTGCCAATTGTTATTTCTTGTGCAATTGTACCCACATAGCTAAACACCAATACCTGACCCGGATTTGCCTTAATCGAGTAAACTCCATCAGAGGACGCTATAACGCCACCTTGTTGACCCTTGATTTTTATTGAAGCGCCAGGAAGTGCTAACCTGTCTTCATCTAAAACTTTTCCAGTAATTGTTTTCTGCTGCGCATAAACTTGCGTTAAGCATGCAATACAAATTACTAAAATTAAGCGTAATTTTTTTTTCATGAAACTTAATTTAGGTTAAAAATTTTTATTCTTTAAGAATTATTTGGTTTTTTTAAAACACGCACATAAACGCATTTAAACAATTTATAGAGTAAATGTGGTAATAGTTTTTCAAAATTAAAAGAAAATTTGAAACTATTTTTATTTTATCCCACAACTTTCCGTCAAAAACCTGCAAGAACCTGCAAAAGTTAAATTATATTCATTATTATGTCTTAATAAGTAATAAAAGAACTATAAACAAGAATAATATAATCTATCTAGACTAATCTCTTTTTCGATCAAATACTACCCAAACTCCAAGTAAAGGCTTAATAAAATCAGTGGAATCCATATCCCAAGGGCAATAAGAATAGGAGCCAACATCGATCTGTTTTTGTATAGCACATTTTTGCCAATGTACCTATTCCATAAAAAAATTTCTAAAACAAAGGCACCAATAAAATTAAAAAGTATTGGGATACGTGCTGGCATATTAAGCCTGTTGCCTAAAGTGATCATAAAAATGGTATAGGTTATGGCAAATCCAATAATTACCCATTTATCTCGTCGGTTTTTTAAGTTTAAGGAGAATACCACATAAGCAAAAAGCATGGGGAGTAGCATTGCATAAATAAAAAGCGACTGCCTGGGATAATATGATGGCGTATCTGGGCTTTCTTCGGCTTCCTTGCTTTTAATAACCTGTTGAAAGTAATCCCATTGGAGTTCGTTGAAGTACTTACCTCTCTTTTTCAACTCAAAAAGGGCAAGCCGTACTTCATTAGCGCTATAATCCTTAATGTCCATCAGGTAATCTAGTAATTCATCATCTGTTTTGGCAAGCATCAACTTTTCTAGCGAATCGTCCATATCTATAATTTACCACTAAGTTAACATTAATAGACGAACCGTAAAATTTACAGTAAAAAATAAAATAAAGTTAAAGTGCTTGTAAATCAGGATATTAATTTGTAGTTTAGATTATTAAAGAATAACTTCTAA
>JACMOW010000274.1 GCA_014377775.1 Pedobacter sp.
GGGTCAGAAGTAAATTTATACCGTAGTTATTTTAATCGCCTTAAAAATGGAATTTAACTACAGCGTTATTTTAATTTGTTTGGGTTTTGCGTTTTTTTTAATCGTTAAAGAAATACGTCGAAACGATACATCAAGATTGGTGTGGCGTTTGGTAGCGAGTATTTTTATGGTAATAAGTTTTGTACTGCTCATCATCCCAATTACGTATTCGACAAAAATGGTAGCGCCTGCACGAGAATTAAATCTTTTAACCGAGGGCACTTCATTGGATTCTAATTCGTACCCAAAGCGAGGCATTCATTTGGCAGATTTAAACTATCACTTAAAACTACATCCCGAAATAAAAAAAATAAACGTTTATGGTTACGGACTTTCTGTTAATGAACTGAAAACGTTGAAAGATTATCAGCTTACCTTTCACCCATCCACTATTCCTTCGGGTTTTATTTCGGCCAGCTGGCCAAAGAAGCTTGGCATTTCAACGCAATTGGTAGTTCAAGGTGTTTATCATAATTCTATTAATAGGGCAGTAAAATTAAAGCTATTAGGTTTGGGTGATGATTTAGATTCTTTATCGATTAAAGCAAACACCAAGGTTAAATTTTCTTTTTCTACTCAGCCTAAACAAATTGGTAAGGCGGTATTTAATTTAATTGCTTTGCGGGATAAGGACACCTTGTCTGCCGAGCCCATTCCTTTTGAGGTAGTTAGAAAACCACCTATTCGGATTTTAATATTAGCTTCATTTCCAGATTTTGAATATAAATTTTTGAAGAAATGGTTATATGAAAACCAGTATGCTGTTGCTTTCAGAAGCCAAATTAGTAAAGATAAATACAGTACCGAATTTTTAAATCAGAAGGCGGTAAATCTTAATCAAATTAATGAAGATTTGCTTAAAAGCATAGATTTGGTAATTTGTGATGAAGGTGAGCGTTCGGTTGCCATTTCTACCGCAGTAAATAATGGAATGGGTTTAATTGTTCGAGTTAACAACTTGCCTTTAAAGAAAGTAGTAGATCATCAGCCTTTGCTTAAGGATGAAAAGGGAATGGTTATAGTGGATAGGCGATTAAGTGGGATGGGAAAAATTATAACCACCACGCTTTCAGAAACCTATCAATGGCAATTGGCCGGAAAGCAGGTAGATTATAGTCGGTTTTGGTCGCTGCTTTTTACAAAATCATTACGGAAAAAAGTAGAAGAGCATACTTTTGAAATTGATCCTAAATGGTTAACGATGGATGAACAAGTAAGATTAATGGTTAGTGTATCTGATGTTAAACCTCCTCTGATTTTCATAGATAGCGTTAAAATTGCTACAAGACAAAATATGGAGCTGCCTTTTTTGTGGGATGGATTTTTCTGGCCAAAAATATCAGGTTGGCATATATTAACCGTTAACCAAAGTGTGGAAAATATTTATAGCTATAAAAGAACGGATTGGAAGGCGATTAAAAATTTCGATAAATTAAAGACCACCTTGAATTTTATTGCCAATTCACGTAACGCGCAATTAAAATTAGAAAAAATGGAATATCCAGTTGTTACAACCGTAAATAAATGGTGGTTCTTCTTTATTTTTTTAACAATGATTTCATTTCTATGGTACGAGCAGCGGTTTTTAGCAAATGAAACTAAAATGTTATAATCATTAATCACAAAATTAACTACCTTAACATATTGAACCACTAAACCGAGCTTGAGCGAGCTCTTGAGTACTATTAAAATTATTACTACAAACGAATAAAACCGAACCGTTTTGAAAAGAAAAGACTTTCTCTACTTATCAGGATTGGGCATGGGAGCGTTGGTATTGCCAGATTTCGGCGCTTACGCAAACCCGATAGACCCTTTACAAGCACTTGATAAAATAGATGTTAAAATTAAAAAGGAACTAGCAGATGTTGCCTTAAATGCGGCAAAAGCCAAGGGTGCATCCTATACCGACGTTCGGATAGGACGTTATTTAAACCAATTCGTTTCTACCCGAGATAAGCGAGTACAGGGCGTTGCGAATACTGAGTCTTTTGGGGTTGGTATACGAGTTATTGCGAATGGATGTTGGGGCTTTGCGGCTACCAATAACGTAACCAAAGAGTCGATCGCTAAAACTGCCGAAGAAGCTGTAGCTGTTGCAAAGGCAAATGCTAAAATACAAGGCGAGCCTGTACAATTAGCGCCTCAAAAGGGCTTTGGCGAGGTAAGCTGGAAAACGCCTTTAGAGATAAATGCTTTTGAAGTCCCGATTAAAGAAAAGGTTGACCTTTTGCTTAACGTAAATGATATTGCGATGCAAAATGGAGCAAGTTTTGTAAATGCAGCATTATTTGCTGTAAATGAGCAGAAATATTTTGCTTCAACCGATGGTTCTTATATCGACCAAGATATACATCGAATTTATCCTTCATTTGGGGTAACGGTAATTGATAGAGCATCTGGTAAATTCAAAACGCAATCGTCGTTAAGTTCGCCAATGGGTATGGGGTACGAATACATGAATGCAAGTCCTGAGGATAAGGTTAGTGGTGTAATTACACGCTATAAAGGTAGATATGATATTTTAGGCGATGTGAAAGAAGCCACCCGTGTTGCGAAAGAAAAAATCAATGCAAAAACGGTAGAGTCTGGGAAATATGATTTGGTATTGGATCCATCACACCTGTGGTTAACAATACACGAATCTGTAGGTCACCCCACCGAACTGGATCGCGTTTTGGGCTACGAAGCAAATTATGCTGGTACAAGTTTCTTAACACTGGACAAATGGAAGGCTAAGAATTTCAAATTCGGTAACGATAAAGTAAATATTATTGCCGATAAAACTCAAATAGGATCATTAGGTGCTGTTGGATATGATGATGAAGGTGTGAAATGCGGAAAATGGAATTTAATTAAAGAAGGTATTTTAGTTAATTATCAAACCATTAGAGACCAGGCACACATTATAGGATTAAAGGAATCGCAAGGCTGTTGCTATGCACAAGGCTGGAATGATGTTCAGTTTCAGCGCATGCCAAATGTTTCGCTAGAATCGGGCAAAGCAAAATTGAGTGTCGAGGAGATGATTAAAGATGTTGAAAAAGGAATTTATATCATTGGCGATGGGAGTTATTCAATTGATCAGCAGCGTTACAATTTTCAATTTGGTGGTCAATTATATTACGAGATCAAAAATGGTAAAATCGCGGGCATGCTTAATGATGTTGCTTACCAATCGAACACACAAGAGTTTTGGAATTCTTGTGCAGCCATTTGCGACGAAAGTGATTATCGTTTAGGCGGATCATTTAATGATGGTAAAGGGCAACCCGGACAAAGTAGCGCTGTTTCTCATGGTAGTGCTACCACGCGGTTTAATGGAGTTAATGTTATCAATACAGCTAGAAAAATATAATTATGGCCATATTAAGTAAAGAAGAAGCCCAAGCAATATTAAAAAAAGTACTCAGCTATTCGAAAGCAGAATCGTGCGAGGTAAGTTTAAATGGTTCTAATGGGGGCAATATCCGCTATGCGAGAAATGCAGTTTCTACTGCCGGACAAATCAATGTAATGAGTTTATCGGTAAATTCAACTTTTGGAAAAAAAACAGGATCTGCATCAATTAATGAATTTGACGATGCCTCGCTTAAAAAGGTAGTTAGTAGAGCTGAAGAATTGGCAATGTTAGCTCCCGAAAACCCAGAATTCATGCCTTTGTTAGGTGCGCAAACTTTTCCAGAGTCGGCAACTTTCAATGCAACTACCGCAGCGATGACACCAGATACCAGAGCAGAAATGGTTGGTAAAAGCTTAAGTATTGCTAAAGCCGCAGGTTTAGATGCGGCTGGTTTCTTGGAAAATTCTACCCGTTTTAATTCAGTGATGAACTCCAAAGGATTGTTTGCCTATAACAAATCATCTAATGTTTCCTTTTCGGTAACGATAAGAAATAAAGAAGGGACGGGTTCGGGTTACGTAGAACAAGATTTTAACGACCTTAACAAGATGGATGTGCTTGCCTTAAGTAAAATTGCGGCAAGTAAAGCTACAGGATCTGCAGGAGCAAAGGCCATTGAGCCCGGAAAATATACTGTTATACTAGAGCCATTGGCAGCAAGCGATATTTTAAGCAATATGTTTAGAGGTTTCGATGCCCGTAGTGCGGATGAAGGGCGAAGTTTTATGAGCAAAAAGGGTGGTGGAACACGTTTAGGAGAGCAATTGTTCTCACAAAATGTGAATATCTATTCTGACCCAATGAATCCTGAGTTGCCCTCTGCAACTTGGAGTGGCGATGGTTTAACACTTAAAAAAACGCAGTGGGTAGAAAAAGGAATAGTGAAGAATTTGTCTTATTCTAGGTTTTGGGCAGAGAAAAAAGGTGTAGAGCCTATACCATTTAGTAGGAGTATAGTAATTGAGGGTGGAACACAATCGCTACAAGACTTAATTAAAAGTACTGAGAAAGGAATTTTAGTAACTCGTTTTTGGTATATCCGTTCAGTAGATCCTCAAACTTTGCTATTAACTGGACTTACGCGTGATGGTACTTTTTATATTGAAAATGGTGAGATTAAATTTCCAATTAAAAATTTCAGGTTTAATGAAAGCCCCATCATTATGTTAAATAATGTAGAAGCGCTTGGTAAACCAGTTAGAACGGGAAGTGGAATGATTCCGCCAATGAAAATAAAAGACTTTACGTTTTCATCATTGTCTGATGCGATTTAACTAGCGGATTGTAGAGATGAGAAGAAGAGATTTTTTATATACCGCAAGTTTAGGCGTTGGTGCAACAATGCTTCCAAGTTTAGATACTTTTGGCAGGTTAATTACCGTTGAGGAGGCTTTAACACCTATTGATGTAAAGCTAAAAAAACAAATGGCAGATGTAGCGCTAAACTCAGCCAAATCTAAAGGTGCAAGTTATGCGGATGTACGTATTGGTCGATATTTAAACCAAGTAGTGGCAACCAGAGACTCTCGTGTAGAAAATGTAGCCAATAGCGAATCTTATGGTATAGGCGTAAGGGTTTTAGCCAATGGATCTTGGGGTTTTGCTGCTACCAATAATATGGACAATGATAGTATTGCCAAAACTGCTGAATTAGCAGTAGCAATAGCCAAAGGTAATTCGAAATTAATGAGTGATCCTGTACAACTTGCTCCGCAAAAGGGCTATGGAGAGGTAAGTTGGAAAACGCCACTGGAAACCAATGCATTTGAAGTACCCATTCCTCAAAAAATAGACTTATTGTTAAACGTGAATAGCGAAGCCCTTAAAGGTGGAGCTAAATACGTGAATTCGAGTATTTTTATGGTAAATGAACAGAAATATTTCGCCTCTACCGATGGTTCATATGTTGATCAAGATATTCATAGAATATGGCCTAATTTTACGGTAACAAAAATTGATGCAGCGAGTGGAAAATTCGAAACTAGAAATGCGCTAAGCTCGCCAATGGGAATGGGATATGAATATTTGACTCCAAAAGAAGAAGAAAAAATAAAGGGCGGACCAGTAACGATGTATAAAAAGCGTTATGACATGTTTGAGGATGTGAAAGAAGCAACGATACATGTAAGTGAAAAATTGAAGGCAAAGCCGATTACTGCAGGTAAATACGATTTAGTGTTAGATCCTTCTCATTTGTTCTTAACCATTCACGAATCGGTTGGCCACCCAACAGAGTTAGACCGTGTATTGGGTTATGAAGCAAATTTTGCGGGTACTAGTTTCTTAACATTAGACAAATGGGAAAGTAAAAAATTTAACTTTGGTAGCGATCAAGTAGATATCATTGCCGATAAAATGGAAGTTGGTTCTCTGGGCGCTGTAGGATATGATGATGAAGGGGTGAAATGTGGAAAGTGGGACATCATTAAAAAGGGAATTTTGGTAAACTATCAAACCATCCGTGATCAGGCGCATATATTGGGATTAAAAGAATCGCAAGGATGCTGCTACGCCGATAGTTGGGATAGTATTCAGTTTCAACGCATGCCTAATGTGTCTTTAGCGCCAGATAATACTGAATTAACGGCTGCCGATATGGTTAAGGATGTAGAAAGGGGCATCTATATGTTTGGGCGTAATTCGTATTCAATTGATCAACAGCGCTATAATTTCCAGTTTAGTGCACAATTGGCTTACGAAATTAAAGATGGAAAAATTGTAGGTATGTTTAAAGACGCAGCTTATCAATCTAATACCCAAGAATTTTGGAATGCCTGTGTTAAACGTTGTGGAAAAAATGATTATCGTTTAGGCGGGACATTTTCTGATGGAAAGGGACAGCCCAGTCAAGCAAGTGCCGTATCGCACGGTAGTGCAACTACACGTTTTAATGGGGTTAAAGTTATTAATACAGGAAGTAAGTTGGGATAGTTACCCAACCTCGTAGGTTTGCAAAACCTACGAGGTTTAAAATATTACTTTTCAGATAATTCTTTTACGTTTGCTAATGCTTTGGGCCACATTCCTGCAAACATTTCAATCATCTGTTTATTTTCTTCTGATTCGTCCATTTCCATGTAAATTAATAGTGCTGTTTTGCCTCCTAAATCGGTAAGCGTATAGTTTTCTTTAGCACCTGCCCAATTTTTTACATGTTCACTTTCGTAATCTTCAACGCCATTATCATACATGCCTAAATGCTCGATAGACATAAATTCGTTTGGTACATTGTCGGCAATACGCGAAACCATTCCTTTGTTGCTCCCATCTAAAAACAACGCTTTGCTTCCTTTTTTCCAGTCGGTTTCTACGCTAGAGCTTTCACTAAACGCTTTGGTCCAAATTGGATAAGTTTTTTCACCAAAAAGTACACCCCATACTTTTTCTCTAGGTGCATTAATTTCAATTTTAAAATCCATGTTATCCTTTCATTTTACTAAAATCCATATATAATAAATTCCATCTGTGGCCATCTAAGTCAACAAATCCACCACCGTACATCCAGCCATCCTTTTCTCCACCATGTGCGTAAATAGAACCTCCTGCAGCCTCTGCCTTTTGGAGCATTTCGTCTACTTCTTCCTTACTTTCGGCATCTATCGAGAACAAAACTTCGGTGCCTTGTGTGGTATCGGCTACTTTATTGCCGCTAAATTCGGCTATTTGTGCGTTGGTAAATAACATCATCACCATCTTCTTCTCTCCTATAAAAAAGGAAGCCATGGTATCGGTAAATGGGAATCTAGTGTTAGGCATAAATCCTAATTGGGTAAAAAAATCTACCGATTTCTGAATATTAATTACCGGTAAGTTGAACCAAATTTCCTTTATCATAATTTTTTATTTTAAGGTTAGATTAAAGTTGGCTATTTTTTTTGAAAAAACAGGTAATAAGCGACAAATATTAGCGTGCACACCTCATGCACATTTTGTCTAGCAAAGGGAACAAATGTAAAGTCTCAATTTCTATTTCTTTGACCATATAAAGGGTAATAGTTTAAGCCGCTCGGTATGCCACAAATATAGGTAACTCCGCATCATTTAGAAATTGGAAGATGTTTACAAAACAATTCAGGTAGGCATAATAACAATACAATTAGTTTAAAACCCTTGCATTACACATTGATTCTCAATATATTCGTATAACAATCTGCAAATTTCCAAATGAAGAAACTCTACCCCTGTCTATTTTTACTATTTATACTTATGGCGTTTAAACAAGACGATCCAAAATCGCTTGGTACCAAGGGTAAATTTATATTGCCTAAAGGGGTTACGTCTAAAGATTATTTACCAAATACTCTGATTGTTAAATTTAAGAAGTCGGAAGCTAAACAGATTAACAACATTGCTTCTAGTGCAAAAAAGGAATTGAGCGCCAATGGTGTTGCTATTATAAGTTTGAGTAAACTATTCTCATTTGCTAGCAAAACAACAGGTATACAATCTCTTGGCCAAAGCTCGACGCCTGATTTAAGCGACCTCTACATTGCAAAATACGAAGGTAATCAGCCTATTGTAACCGTAATAAACGCCTTGTTAAAGGACGAACAGATTTTATATGCCGAACCAAGCTACATCTATCGTACTTCTTTCGTGCCAAGTGATGCAAGTTTTTCTCTACAAACCTATTTTAATAGGCTCCAAGTAACACAGGCATGGGATGTTTTGCGAGATGCTAGTTCGGTAATTATCGGTATTGTTGACTCGGGATCTGACTTGCAACATGAAGATTTGGCAAGTAATATTTTTTTAAATATGGCTGATCCAGTAAATGGGATTGATGATGATAAGGATGGGTATATTGATAATTATCTTGGATGGGACTTTATAGGTAATTCAGCTTCAACGATGATTGAAGATAATAATCCCGATGTAACTAGCGATACAACAGACCATGGCGTGCACGTAAGCGGTATTGCTAGCGCAGTGAGTAATAATGCTAAAGGAGTAGCTAGTATTGCATTTAATGCAAAGCTGATGATTATTAAAGTGGGAGCCGATAATAATGGCAGAGCGATATATAAGGGCTATGAAGGGATTAAATATGCGGCAGACCATGGGGCAAAAATTATAAACTGCTCGTGGGGTGGCCCCGGAGGAGGGCAGTTTGGTCAAGAAATGATAGACTATGCTGTAGCTAAAGGAAGTTTGGTGATTGCAGCAGCTGGTAACGAATCAACCGAGGAACCTGGATATCCAGCAGCCTATAAAGGAGTATTTTCAGTGGCTTCTGTGAATAATAGTGATATTAAATCTAGTTTCTCTAATTACGGTTATACCGTTGATATTTCCGCACCAGGCTCTTCTATTTATAATACGTTGAATGGAAATAAATATGGATCACAAAGCGGAACCTCTATGTCTACACCCATGGTGGCAAGTGCTGCAGCATTGGTAAAAGCAAAATATCCCAACTATGATGGGCAACAGATAGGGGAAGTATTAAGAACCACTGCCGACCCGATCGACGCAACCAATCCAATTTTTGCTAATAAATTAGGAAGGGGGAGGCTAAATGTTTTTAATGCCTTAACTCAAACTACCTCATCTATAAGGTATCAACAAATTAATATAGCCGATCAAAGTAATGGCAGCAGAACAGCCGGAAATGATTTAACTTTAAATTTCGATTTGAAGAGCTTTTTAGCGCCAATAAGTGGATTAACTTTGAGCCTATCCAGTACAAGCCAGTTTGTGCAAATTTTAGATCCGATCATAACTGTGGGTAGTATGGGTACTTTAGAAACAAAAAATAACATTGGCCCGGTAAGGGTAAAAGTACTAGCCAATGCACCGCAAAATCATGATGTTACTTTTAAACTTAGCTATATCGGCAACGGTGGAAATTATACCGATGCCGAGTTTTATACCGTTACCGTGAATCTTGATTATTTAAATATTACAGTAAATAAAGTGAGCACCACGCTGAGTTCAAACGGTAGGGTTGGGTTTAGCAAGGCTGATGCAGGTGGTGGTTTAGGATTTATTTATAAAGATGAACCTATGCTTTATGAAGCCGCTTTAATGATTGGGAAATCGGCAACTCAGGTTTCTAATAATGCCCGAAATGAAGGCAATTATAGCGAAGATTTTGGCAAACTCATTAGTGCAGCCAAAGTAAGTGGCTCTACAGCTGCATTTGAAGGGGTAGCAACTTTTAGTGATGAAAAAGCTACAAGTCCGATAGGATTAAAAGTTAAATCGAGAATGCTGGCTTATGCTACCGCTCCCGACGATAAATATGTAATTGTAGAATATGAAATAACCAATACTACTTCGACTGCTTTGCAGGGTATTTACACAGGCATGTTTACCGATTGGGATTTAGACGAATCATCTGCCAATGCCACACAATATGATGCGGCAACCAAAACAGCATATGCCTATGCACGAAAAAATGTTGGATATCCGTATGCTGGAGTTCGCTTATTAAGCAACTCAGCACCAGCAGCTTATTACCCAATGTCTTACCAGTTGCCAGGCGATCCGTTGGCCGACAATAAATTTACCATTGCCGAAAAATACCAAACCCTAAGTTCGGGAATTAGAACAACGTCTTTCGGTACAACTGGAAATGGTTACGACATTATGTATACGATTGGAAGCGGTCCTTACAACATCCCTTCAAATGGATCAATAGCCATTGCTTACGCCTTTATTAGTGGCGATAATTTAACCGATTTATTAAACAGTGGAAATGCAGCCCTAGCAAAATATTTAACTGTACCAAATAAGCCCACTGATCCGAATGCATTGAAGGGGTTCTTATTGAAACAAAATTACCCAAATCCAGCCAAAGCATTAACCAATATACCTTTTAACCTTGCCGAAAAATCGGCCACAAAATTAACAGTAACAAACGTAGCCGGAAAGATTATCCAAACCTTAGTAAATGAAACACTAAATGCAGGAAGCTATAGCATACCTTTTAATCTAACAAAGTTAACTCCTGGTGTTTATTTTTATGAGTTGAGGGCTGGGAGCTATCATAAGACACTTAAACTGATGGTGGTGAAGTAAAAATTAACCCAGTGCATTATAACAGGCTCTACATCGGGGTTCGTAACTGTCTTTTTCGCCTAGTAAAATTTTTGCATCGCTAACAGCAGTACGAAATGAATAAACTGCCGGACTACCGCATTGCATACAAACTGCATTTACCTTGGTAACATGTTCGGCAATGGCCAATAAAGATGGTATTGGACCGAAAGGTTTACCCTTAAAATCCATGTCTAAACCAGCAACAATTACACGAATACCTTTAAGCGCCAATTTATTGCAAACATCAGGTAGCTCATCATCAAAGAACTGGGCTTCATCTATACCTACAACTTGAGTATTGGTGCCCAATAATAAAATAGCTGATGAATGCGAAACGGGGGTAGATTGTATCGAGTTTAGATCGTGAGAAACAACTGCCGTTTCATCATAACGCGTATCAGTTTTTGGCTTAAAGATTTCAACATTTAGTTTAGCAATCTGTGCGCGTTTTAATCTTCTTATTAATTCTTCTGTTTTTCCAGAAAACATAGAGCCACAAATAACTTCTATGCTTCCACAAAATTCTCCCCGTCTAAAGTTTTGCTCGCTAAATAACATCCTCAAACTTACCTAAAATTGAGATATTTTACAATTAACCACTTCCCTTTCTCTATTTCCCATTCCCCATTTCCCATTGCTCTCTAAAACACCGCGCAAGTAACAGATTTTTATCTTATTTTTGATGACGCTATTGACATAAACTATATATTTTTCCGTTTAGTTGCTATGATGAATCAAGAAGATCTTTTTAAGAAAATAGGATTGATATTAAATGAGTTAAATAATCAATACGAATTTTTAGCGCAAAACCCCAAATTGCTAAATGAATTGGAGTTAGCACTCTTTCATGCAAACGCCGATTTCCTATCAGATCATGCTAAAATTCTCATTAAAATAACCAGCCATGAAGCACCACTAGAGATCCAAGCATCAAAGGAAGAGCAAATGCTAGCAATCGATTTATCAGATTCTGATAACCGCCATGAAGACATTGAATCCATTACATTTACCGAAGAAACACCGTCTCAACCTACATCGCAGCTTATTGAAGAAGAAATTTTTAAGCTTGATCAAACTCCGTCATCTTTTGAGTTTATACTAAATGAATCCTCAGAGCATGAGCGGTTCGATTTTGAAGAGCGGTCGGTTGATGAACTCTTCAATAGGCCACTAAGCCAAGAAGAAGAAAATATACTTGCCCAAAAAAGAAAGCTGAGTGAAACAACTATTGAAGAGCCAATTATTACTGATGATGATGAAATAGGACCGGAGCCATTTTTAGTTTCTAAACTCGCAGAAGAAGAATTACCCATTCAAA
This sequence comes from Pedobacter sp., assembly GCA_014377775.1. Taxonomy (GTDB): domain Bacteria; phylum Bacteroidota; class Bacteroidia; order Sphingobacteriales; family Sphingobacteriaceae; genus Pedobacter. The sequence continues at coordinate 11,805 of JACMOW010000274.1, forward strand.
AACCAACTTTAAATGATTTATTAGCTTCAAAAACGGATAAAAGTGTGAACAATAATAGTAGCGCAAGTTCCATAAGTGATTTAAAACAAGGAATTAACTTGAACGATAAATTGCTTTACATCAAAGAACTCTTTAATGGTTATAATCTTGCGTATGCAGAAGCTATAGATTTAGCAAATAAACTACCAAATTTTGAAGCAGCAGATAATTTCTTCAAGAAAAATTATGCTGCTAAGAATAATTGGTCAAATAAACAGGCAACAGTTGATAAGTTTTATGAATTACTGAATCAAAGGTTCCAATAAATTACTATTTCTTCTTCAAACTAAATAAACCCCATTCTATTCGAATCGAGTTTCAAAAAGATAAACAGCAGGATAGTAAAACTCCATAATGATGAACCTCCGTAGCTTATAAATGGAAGCGGAATACCAATAACAGGCATAATACCTATGGCCATTCCAATATTGATAAATACATGGAAGAAAATAATACAGGCAATACAATAACCATATACTCTAGAAAATACGGATCGCTGCCTTTCTGCTATGTTAATAATTCTTAATAGTAAGAAGAGATAGAGGCCAATTACCACCGAGCAACCTATAAAGCCCCATTCTTCCCCTACGGTAGAGAAAATAAAATCGGTACTTTGCGCAGGTACATAACCATATTTAGTTTGTGTTCCTTGTAAAAAGCCACGACCAGTTATTTGTCCAGCACCAATGGCAATTTTAGATTGGATTACATTATATCCCGCACCCTTATTGTCAGTTTTTAGGCCTAGAATTAACTCGATACGGGTTTGTTGATGTGGTTGCAACACATTATTGAAAAGAAATTTTGCTACAAATAAATAACCAATTGCCAATAAAGTAATTACCCCAATGCTTATTACTTTTTGTTGTTTTTTACGGTTAGAATAGATGAATAAGCCACCTATAAGAACGATACTTGAAATTAAAATAAAAGGGCTCAAAAATAAATTGAGTACAAAGAGTAAAACCATTCCCCAGAACAAGATCAATATATTACCAGGTAGGCCCTCTCTGTACAACGGGAACATAAACGATAAAAAAACTAACATTGAGCCCGCATCTGGTTGTAACATAATTAAGCACATAGGCAACAAGATAATGGTTGTGGCTATTAATATCGGTCTAAGTGAGTTGAGTTTAACGTTAAATGTGCTTATGTATCTAGCCAGTAATAATGCAGTCCCAAACTTAGCAAACTCTGAGGGTTGTAATCGAAAAGAACCAACCGGAATCCAAGCCTGATTACCCCCCACATTCCGTCCAACCACCAAAACCATTAGCAGTAGCAGAATAGTAACACCGTAAATAATAGGGGCAAAAACGCTAAAAAATTTGGCATCGAACAATAAAATAGACAAGCCTAAAACCAGTGCCGTAAGTATAAAAACAAGTTGTTTCCCATATTCTGAAGTAAAACTAAAGGCTCCAGATTTGTCGGGGTCAAATTGAACCGAGAAAATATTTAAAAAACCAATAGCGCATAAAGCTATATAAATGAGTATGGTTACCCAGTCTACATTAAAGAAAAAACGATTGCTTTGCTGTTGCATTATTTTTTTGATTTACTGGCAGTGGGTTTTTGAAGTATTGCCGTCGAATTAAATTTTTTAATACTATCTGCTTTTGTGGTGCCGTCTTTTTTAAAGGTAGATTTTGTAGCTTTATTTTTAAGTGTTGGCATCAAATTATCTGCCATATACATTTCGGCGGTACTGCCGTTAATTCTTCTACCAGAAAGGGTATCGGTTAAATATTTCTCGGCAATAAAACTCGCAATTGGAGCAGCATAAACACCACCATAACCACCATTTTCGATAATTACAGCAATGGCGATTTTGGGGTTTTCTCGAGGCGCAAAACCAATAAATACGGAGTGGTTTTTACCTCCATTCTGTGCATTTTGTACGGTTCCAGTTTTACCACACATAATGATGTTTTGTAATCGCGATTCTACAGCAGTTCCTGTCGGTGTATTTACGGCATCTTGCATACCATCAATCACTGGCTCAAAATGTTTTGCATCGATATCTACATAATATTTTTCGGTATATTTTTTATCAATAGGTTGATTGTTTCCGACTCCCTTTACAACATGTGGTTTGATATAATACCCTCTATTGGCAATAATGGCCATAATATTTGCCATTTGTAAAGGGGTAGTGGTAATTTCGCCTTGGCCAATGGCTACAGACAAAACAGTATTATTGTTCCAACGGTTTTTATACATGCGGTCGTAATCGGCTTTTCTATAAAGCTTAAATGCCTTTTCGCCCGGAAAATCAATTCCCAGCGTATCGCCAATACCGAATTTTCTTACTTTTTTTTGCCATTCTTCATAGGCTAAACGTTGGTTTCTTACCCCATTTTTATTCATCATTTTTGCAAAAATGCTGAAAAAATAAGTGTTGCAGGAACGAGAAAGTCCCCATCTTAAATTGGTGTTTAAATCCACATGTTCGCATTTTACCTTCCGATTTCCTGATTGGTAGTAGCCCGGGCAAAAAAAGGTAGTGCTTGGATCAATTACACCGTCTTGCAAAGCAATGAGTGCATCTAACGGCTTAAAAGCAGACCCAGGAGAATACCGGCCTGATATTGGCCTGATCGTTAGCGGTCGATAAGGGTTTTGATTAAGCTCAGCATAGTTTTTGCTGGTTTCTTTGCCGATCATTTTATTAGGATCGTAACCTGGGCTACTTACAAAAGCTAAAATTTCACCAGTACTAGGTTCGATGGCTACCACACTTCCAACTTTGTTGGCCAATAACTGTTCACCAAGTTTTTGAATTCCAATATCTATCGTAGTGGTTAACTGTTCGCCCGATATGGCTAATGAATCTAACTTACCATCAGCATATTTACCCTGTTGAATATTGCGGTTGTTATAAAGCATGTGGCTAACCCCCTTTGTACCCCTAAGTATTTCTTCATACTGCTTTTCTAATCCACTTTTTCCAATATCATCCCCAGATTTATAATAACCCTCATATTTTTCGAGATCCATGGGAGTTACCTCTCTTACATAGCCTAAAAACTGACTGGCTATACTATCGGGATAATAGCGTATGGTTCTTTTTTGCACATAAAACCCCCTATAGTTTGGCATTTTCTCTTGCAAGGCTGCATACGTTTCGATCGATAAAAGTTTTTGTAAAATGGAGGCTCTACTACGGGAATAAACTACAGCTTTACGAAGCTTCTCTCTAAATGTTACTATATCAATACCAATAATTTTGCAGAGCGATAAGGTGTCGAAAGGTTTTACCTGATTTGGGGTTACTAAAAGATCATAAGTAGGTTGGTTTTGCACCAGCACCTTCTGATTGCGATCGAGAATGATACCTCTCGCAGGATACACATAGAGTTTACGAAGCGCATTATTATTGGCGTCTAAAAAATATTTATCACTGGCAACTTGCATATAAAACAATTTTCCCAGTAAAATAAGTGCAATTAAAATGAATAATCCTTGAATAATATACCTTCTATTAAACAATTGATCCATTAGCTCGATTTTCTATTATGAAAGATAAACTCTGTTAATAAGATGGTAAATAATGTAAGCATAGCGCTTAATAACATTCTCCCTAATGTATAGCTAAATTCAGAGAGCTTAAAGGCTTCTAAAAAAAATACCACCAAATGATGTGCTAAAATGCACAATATTGCGTACAAGGTAAACCATCTAAATCCCATGTTACCTATTGAAGGTTCGGGCTCATCTACTGCTTCCCGATTTAAACTAACTGATATAAATAAGATCCGAACAAATGCCAAAGCTACACATGCCGAAGTATGAACACCCAATGTATCGTAAAAGGCATCAATCGTTAAACCTGTAACAAAGGCAAAAATATACAATAGTAAATTAGGAACATTAAAGGGGAGCACCAAAATAAACAAGATATAGATAAATGGAGTCGATAAATTATAGAAGCCAATATTACGCAGCAAGAAGATTTGAACAAATAAAAGTACAATCCACCTTAGTAAATTAATAAGTATGATTTTACTGCTCATTTGGTATTTTATCTTCTAAATTTTTTTGTTCTATCGCCAATCGATCTTTTATGATATATACATATTGTAAGGTGCCAAAATCATTGAATAAATCAATCTCCAAAGTCATAAAATTATCGCCAGTGGTAATTTTCGTTTTACTCACTCGTCCAACTACAATCCCTTTCGGGAAACCTCCAGCCCCTGAGGTAACGATGGTATCTCTTAAGTTAATTTTATAATGATTGGGGATTTCTTTTACGTATGCCTTTCTAAGATTAAAATTTCCATCACCCCATACCAATGATCCAAAAGCACCATTTTTTTTGATAATCACACTAATCAATGTTTCTTTATTTAAAAGCGATCGTATGGTTGAGAAACTCGGTGATACATCTAAAACAAAGCCAATCACTCCTTTATCGGGAGAAATGACAGCCATGTCTCTCGAAATCCCATCATTACTTCCTTTATTAATGGTAATGAAGTTATTGCGCTGGTTAACAGAGTTCTTAATAACTTTCGCAGATAACAATGTATACTGTTGGTTATTTATAGAGTCGTTAATTTTAATCGATTTAGTGCTGTCTATGTTGGTAAGATTAATTAAATCGGTTTTTAGCTTTGCATTTTCGAGCGCAAGACTATCATTAACCTGACCTAAATTTAAATACCTTTTTAAGACGTTTAAACGTGCGTATGCACTGCCCACCACCTCATTCGTAGAATTTAGTGTAATGCTTTTTTGATAGGCATTGTTTTTAATGCAAAGGATTACCCCAACAGAAAAGAAGATGACAAAGAAAAAAAATGCGTTATATCTGCTTACGAAAATCCAAAGGTTACGCATCCAAAAACACTATTATTGCATTAAAAATTTAAAATTACCGATGTTTTTTAGTGCTATTCCTGTTCCACGTACAACAGCTCTGAGTGGATCTTCGGCCACGTGAACAGGTAGTTTTGTTTTAGCAGCCACACGTTTATCTAAACCACGCAACAATGCGCCTCCACCTGTTAAATAAATACCCGTTTGATAAATATCTGCTGAAAGTTCTGGAGGCGTGATTTCTAATGCTTTTAAAATTGCTTCTTCGATTTTCGAAATCGATTTATCTAAGCAGTGGGCTATTTCAGTGTAAGAAACGGTGATTTGTTTGGGTACGCCAGTCATCAAATCCCTTCCTTGTACGGCGAAATCGGCAGGTGGATCTGCCAATTCTGGTAGAGCTGCGCCAACTTCAATCTTAATTTTTTCTGCAGTACGATCGCCAATCATGATGTTGTGTTGGCGACGAATATAATTTACAATGTCTGAGTCGAAATTATCTCCCGCAACGCGGATAGATTGATCGCAAACAATACCCGATAAAGCGATCACTGCTATTTCTGTTGTACCACCGCCAATATCGATGATCATGTTTCCCATGGGCTCTTCTACATCAATTCCAATACCTACCGCAGCAGCCATGGGCTCGTGTATCAAGTAAACTTCTTTGGCACCGGCAATTTCTGCACTGTCACGCACTGCGCGTTTTTCTACTTCAGTAATGCCCGAGGGAATACAGATCACCATTCGTAATGAAGGAAACATCCAGCCTTTGCCACCATTTAACATTCTAATCATGCCTTTAATCATGGCTTCGGCAGCATTAAAATCTGCAATTACACCATCCTTAAGTGGCCTAACTGTTCTAATGTTATCGTGTGTTTTACCTTCCATTTGCATGGCCTGGCGGCCAATGGCAATGATTTTGTTTGTTTGTCGATCAAAAGCAACGATAGAAGGCTCGTCTACTACTACTTTGTCGTTATGTATGATGAGGGTGTTCGCTGTACCTAAATCTATGGCAACTTCTTGCGTAAACCAGTTAAATAATCCCATTTGATATGTGGTGTTAAAATAATATGTACCTATACAATGTAAAAATACATCTTTTTATTGTATTAAAGTTAAAAATTTTTATGGTTATGGGTTGCAAGTTGTGGGTTACGAGTTACGGGTTTGGGTGTAAAAGTTTATGTTCCTTGCTCCTTTATCCTTGCTCTTAAACTAGTGTTTAAAATGTCTAACACCAGTGGTTACCATCGAAATGCCTTTTTGATTGGCCATATTAATCGAATCTTGATCTTTTATAGAACCTCCAGGTTGTAAAACGGCAATAATTCCTGCGTCAGCTGCTAATTCAACACAATCTGGGAAAGGAAAAAAAGCATCAGAGGCCATTACCGAGTCTTTTAAACTGAAACCAAATGAGTTGGCTTTCACAATTGCTTGTTTTAAAGCATCAACACGAGAAGTCTGACCAACACCACTTGCCAATAGCACATTATCTTTTACAAAAACAATCGTATTAGATTTTGTGTGTTTTACAATTTTGTTGGCAAAAATTAAATCTTCAATAGCAGCGTTAGAAGGTTTATGTTCGGTTACCACTGTCATTTGATCGGCAGTTTCTATGTTTAAATCTTTATCTTGTTCAATTATGCCGTTCAATAATGTTTTAAATTGCTTTTTAGTTAATTCTACATCATTTCGTTGTAAAATAACCCTATTTTTCTTTGTTTTAAACAATTCTACCGCTTCTGGCTGATACGAAGGAGCAATTAATACTTCAAAAAATAGATTGTTAATTTCTGTTGCGGTAGCTAAATCTACTTCTCGATTGGTAATTAATACGCCACCAAAGGCCGAAACTGGATCGCAAGCCAATGCGTCTTTCCAAGCTTCGAAAACAGTAGCCCTTGAGGCTAAACCGCAGGCGTTGGTATGTTTTAAAATGGCAAAAGTAGGCTCGATGAATTCGTCTATCAAAGCAACAGCTGCATCAACATCTACTAAATTGTTATAGCTTAATTCTTTTCCGTTCAACTTGGCGAACATTTCATTTAAATTGCCATAAAATGTTCCTTTTTGATGTGGATTTTCACCATAACGTAAGGTTTGCGCTTGTTTTACACTTTGCTTGAAAACATTTAATGGTTCTTCTTTATTAAAATAATTAAAAATGGCAGTATCGTAATGTGATGAGGTGTGGAATGCTTTTTTAGCGTAACACTTACGTTGTGTTAAGGTAGTTGCGCCGTCTTGGTTTTGTAATTCTAATAACAAAGTGCCATAATCATCTTTCGACGCTAGAATAACCACGTCGTTAAAGTTTTTTGCAGCTGCGCGGATTAATGAAATACCACCAATATCAATTTTCTCAATAATTTCTGCTTCAGTTCCACCCGCTTTTAACGTTTCTTCAAACGGATAAAGATCCACAATCACCAAATCAATTTCTGGAATTTCGTATTGGGCAATTTGTTCTTGATCGGTTACTAAATTTCTACGGTTTAAAATCCCTCCAAATACCTTGGGGTGTAAGGTTTTTACACGGCCACCTAAAATAGAAGGATAGCCCGTTAAATCTTCAACTGCCGTTACTGGCAGGCCTAAATCTTTGATAAATTGCTCGGTTCCGCCAGTAGAAAATAGGGTTACGCCCTGTTTGGCTAATTGCTGAACAAGAGGGGCTAATCCATCTTTGTAATAAACTGAAATTAAAGCGTTTTTGATTTGAATTGGCTGGCTCATTGAGGGGTATTATTTTAAGCCGCAAAGGTAAGAAATCGAGATGATTTCTAGAAAGGAATTTTCAAATAAATATGAGGCGCTATCAGCGCCTCATATTTATCAAATTTAAAAGCCTAATCCAAGTGCAAATGCACGTACGGAAGAAGTTATGGTAGCTCCTGGAGTTGTTGCTCCAGTGGTTAAATTAACAGTGTACAAACGTTGTGTTGTGCCAACGGTAAATATACCATAAGCAGTACCGCTAGTTCCGCCAATGTCGAATCCATTTGTATTTTCTACATTTATACCTAAAGCACCTACATCAACCAAGGTGCCATTATTTGGTGGGTCTTGCTTGTATAGTCTGTCAGTCATGGTATCAATATCGTAAAGTACAGTAGTTGTTGCTCCAGCAAAGTTATTGGTATAAGCTGCGCCACTTATAGCCGCTGTAGGCAAAGTAATAGGCATGTCTACCGTAAGTACAGCATCGGATGGATTTACGCGAAGGTTCTGACCTAAATTGCTTACAATTCGAATGCGATCAACAGTAGGATTAAAATCAAATCCAAACTCAGTGCCTAAAAGTAATGTGGCTAACGGACCTGCGCCAACCATAGTTGCAGCTCCAGATGATGCATTAATGGCATAAATTCTACTGGTGCTTCCCAATGCAAACAACTGACCGTTTAATGGGCGCATATCAAGTCCTAGAATGCTCTCCCCAGCTTGAATGCCTGTAATTGATTTCGCCACTAGTGTAGGTGTAGTGCTATTGGGATTAAAAATTAATAGCTCATTGCTTGTAGATACTGCGTAAGCAACAGGCTCTGTAGGAATGGCAATACCGATAATTTGTTCATTAAAATTACCAATTTTGGCAGCTTTTCCTGAAGTAACATCGATAACATATAAAGATGATTTTCCAGTTGTGCTCATCGCAGCAAGAGCAGAAGTGCCATCCGGACTAATATCAAACCCTCCAGTTTCATCAACATCGTAACCAAGGCTGCCAACTTCTACCAATTTGCCATCATTTGGTGGATCTTGTTTGTATAATTTATTGGTAGTTGCATCAATGTCGAATAATACAGTAGTGCTTGCACCTGCTTTATTTTGAGTATAAGCTACACTTCCGATTTTTGCATCAGTAACGCCAGCGATGGTTAAATCAGTAGCCGCAACAGTGCCAGTTTCGGGGTTAAGACGGAGGTTTTGTCCATTTGAGCTTACCAAACGGATGCGATCTACAGTCGGATTAAAATCAAAGCCGAAGGTTGTACCTGATAGTGCTGGGGTAAATGAAGTGGTACCAACTGCTCTAGCTGAACCAGTTTTCGGATCGATCACATAGATACGACTACTATTTCCTAAGCCGTATAGCTGCCCAGTTGCGGGACGGAAGTCGATACCAACAATTAATTCGCCAGTTTGAAGGCCAGAAATGGTAGCTTGAGAAGTTACTACACTTGGTGTTTTTGCGTTAAATAGTAGCAACTTATTGTCGCTAGTTAAGGCATAAAGATTTACATCTGGTCCCATTACCAGTACTTCTTCGGGGGTCACATCGTTATTTTTTTTACAGGAAGTAAATACGATAGAAAATATAAATGTACAAAGTACAATGAACGTTGTCTTTTTGTTTAATAACATGATTTTATAGGTTTTTCGTTAAAAATTAGATAAATATAGTTGGGTATAGGAAGTTTTTGGACGTTCCGAGCTAAGCGGAAATTATTATTTATTAAATAGTTAAATAAGATTTCAATATTCAGGCTACAGAGGTGTAGTGTGCTATAGAAACATAGCAGTTCGTTGTTCTTGAAGTACTCGTTAAAAGAGTGGGTAATCTTCACCATAAATTTTAGTAATTAGTTTTGAACTACTTTTATCTACGTGAAAATTTTAGATTTAGATTTTTTAGGTGTTTTTTTTATATTCGCTATAGATCAACTAGGTTACTTCTTAATCTTTTTAATCACACTCTCTACAATCCTTGGGTAGTGTAGGTGTTCTAATTGCTGACCTTTAAATTTAACCATTTCTAAGTTATCGCCCTTATCTATGCGGTATTTGGCTTGATAAATGTACTCGCCTTCATCATAATTTTCGTTTACGTAGTGGATGGTAATGCCACCTTCAGGTTCATTAGCCTCCATTATGGCTTTATGTACAAAATCGCCATACATTCCTTTGCCACCATATTTTGGTAAAATTGCGGGATGTATATTAATTATCCTACCGGGATATTCTTGAATTAAATTTTTTGGAATTAACCATAAAAATCCCGCAAGAATAATTAAATCGATATCCAGATTTTTAAGTAAATCAATAATGTTATCAGTATGATAAAATTCGTGTCTATCAAAAATATGTGAAGGGATTTCGAAGCTATCAGCACGCTGTAAAACGTAAGCATCTGCATTATTAGTTAATACTAAAGCAATTTCTACCTCTACACTACGCTTAAAATGCTCCATTAATTTTTGCGCATTTGATCCTGATCCTGAAGCAAAAATGGCGATACGTTTTTTCATGCGAGATGTTTTTTCAAAAATAGTATATTATGTGCAAAGCTGAAAGCAAAAAGTCTAAAGCTTTTAGGTAATTTGTATGATTTTTTATGCTTTGTTCTTTCAGCTTTGAGCTTTTTTAAAAATAATTTAAAAGCATTTTGCATTTTAAAAACATAAACTCTATATTTGCAGTCCGAAAAAATAGTAAACACAGAAGATAAAAAGGCTAAACAATAATGGCAAATCATAAATCGTCTTTAAAAAGAATTAGAGCAAACGCGACAAAACGTCTACGTAACAGATATCAAGCAAAAACTACACGTACCTTTATTAAAAGA
>JACMOW010000043.1 GCA_014377775.1 Pedobacter sp.
GCTTTACGGATTACCGTAAGGAAAGCATTTTTCGCATATCTATTTTTGCGTAGGATGCAATGGTTGCATAAGGAACCGCCATAATTAATAACTATGAATAAGTATATGCTTTTGTTGGTTTTATTGCCAATACTAGGTAAAGCGCAATCTAAACCGAACCGATCGTTAATTTCTAGCTTAGAAATGAGCTTAGCAACGTATAATACAAAAGTATTTGAAGCTGCGGTATTATTTGGGCTTAAAGATAATAGTGAACATTCTACGCTAGAAATCGGCTATGTTTTTAAACGAATCGTAAATAAAGGTGTAGGGCATAGTCCAATATATCAGGGAGTAACATCACATAAAGGATGTAGCAACAGGAATAGTTATCTATAATTGAAGTTTTAATATAGTTTGAATTTGAATAATATGAGCTTTTTTAAAAAATTAATAAGAAAAATTATTCATAAGCATGAATTCAAGGACGATATTAATACAGCTATGCTTATGGGACATTATAAAGGTATGGCTATTTACCAATACAAAGCTAGATGCTATTGTGGTCAAGAAGAAACAAAACGAACAGATCAATTTAACAATTTAAAATAAACCGCAACCTCAATGGATTTAAAATTAAAGCTAGAGCAACTTCAAGCGGCGTAATCCATAATATTGAATACATATTGGCAATGTTATACAGTATTTATTAGGGCGTTAGGATGTTCCAAAAAAAACAAGAAAAATATGCCTTGATTTTGCCTCGTTCTTTCCTCATTTCGTAATCGCTGGTATTAAGTACTCTTGCATAATTTTGTCAACTTGTTTGTGTCCGTATGCTTGGTTGTAAGCTGTCGAAGTAATAATGATAACAAAAGGTTGGTTTTTGAAAATGAAAATTTTGTTTCCACCGTTGCCGCTTGAGTAGTAAACTTCATAATTTTTTCCGCCAACAGTATAGGTTTTGTTCCAAAATAAATAGCCATAATATTCGCCTTCGGATATTTTCATTTGCTTGGATAAACTTTTTGTTACCCATTCTTGCGTAAGAATTTGTTTACCATTCCAATTACCTTGGTTTTTGTATAACTGTCCGAACTTGGCGTAATCTAAAGAACGGAGCTGTAAACCACCCGCGGTGTTCGCAACTTTTTGAGGTGTAAATTGCCATTTGTATTTTGTTATACCAAGCGGTTGAAATAAATTTTTGTCTGCATATTTTTCTAAACCATTCGGAACAGATTTGTTTATAATGTCGCCAAGAAGTACCACGCCTGCCGTAAAATAATCCCATCGTGGCATAGCAATTTTTGATTTGTTAATGGGTAGATTTAAAGTAAACTCGACCCAGTTTTTTGTTGGGTACATATTTTCTTCATTACCAGGCGATTCAGAATCAATATCGGTGCCTTCAAAACTTGAACTCATGGTTAACAAACTTTTTAAGGTAATACTATCTTTTGGTGATGAATAATTTTGAAATGCTTTTAGGTCGTAATACGCTTTGAGCATTTGCATTTCGTCTTTAATATGCTTGTCTTTAATCGCAATTCCCAATAAGGTAGATGCAAACGATTTACCAACCGATCTTGTGTCGTGAAGTGTATTTCTATTTGCGCCGTTAAAATACTCTTCAATTAAAAGTTTACCATCTTTAATTACAACAACACTTGTGATATTTTTATAAGATTGCGTTGCGATTTTTCGGTTTAGTTCTTCAATTTTAGCAGTATCCAATTTTTCTTTTGAAATTTGCCAGTCCTTTAATGGTTTTATCGGTTGAACCTTTACTTGGATTTCATTTATTTTAATCTCTGGAACAATAATTTTTATTTGTCCTTCGGCAATTATATTACCAGTTAACACTTCGTATAGTTTTAGGTAAGGTCTGATTTCAATTTTAAGAAGATGTTCGCCATTTGTAAATGCTTCTTGTGCACCATTAGCAATAAATCTACTCCAAAGAAATCTGCCCCAAGAGTCTTCATTGGTTGAACTTATTAAAGGAACGCTAAATACGGTTCTTTGATTTTTACTGTCAGCACTTCCAGCACCAACATTGAGATTTTCAACATAAATCTTTTTGTTGTCCACAAAAAAGGTAAATTGATAATTTCCGTTTTTTGTAAGTTCATCTGTAGTTAGTTGGGGAGAAAGTTGATGAAGATAGTTTGTTAGTGGCTTGCCTAAAAATACCCTAATCTTAAAGTCGGTATTCTCATTAAGTTCAAATGAAGTTAGAAAGTCTGTTTCTTTAAAATTTTCAATCGGAACCAATTGCCGCATAAATGCAATTTTGCCAGTCTGCCCGAAAATAGTTGCAGACATAAACAGAAGCATAGAAACTAAAACGGACTTCTTTTTCATATTTTATAAATTAAAATTAGTTTACAAAACTACGAAAGTCGAAATAGCCAAAATAGAACGGAATTAACATCATGGAAATTAGTTAGAAATAATTTTTCTAAAATGATTAGGACTTATGCCACTTATGGATTTGAAACAACGGTTAAAGTGACTTTGGTCTGAAAATCCACATTGGTATGCTATTTCGGTTAAAGTAAGATGTTTAATTGAAAGGAGCGTGTAAGATTTTTCAATTTTTAATTTCCTCAGATAATCGCCCAAATTACAATTAAAATATTTCGAAAAATCTCTTGAAAGATGCACTGGGTGGATATCTAATGTTTTAGATAAATATTCAAGCGTTAGTTTATCTGAGAATTCGTAGAATAGAATTTCTTTAATTTTATTAACCCAAATTGGATTATTATCAAACTCAATATGCTTTTTACGAAACATTTCAGCAAGTGTTTGTAGAATCAACGATTGAATGGATAATGTGGTGGTTTCGTCTTCAATTTTTGTTTCTTTAAATATTTTATAAAGAAAAAATTTAATGTCAACATTTGAGATTTTTATACTTCCTTGTAACTCGTCAGTATTAAAATCCAAATTGTTAAACCAAGTGTTTTTTAATTCAATTTGGAAACCTCTGGTGTAGCCTTCTGGTTTTATGTTGTAATGGGGCTCTTGCCAATTGTGAAATAAAAGGCTTCCCGCCGAACAATTATAAACTTCTTTTTTATTCCCTTCAATTACATTTCCTTGCAAAATAAAAGTAAAATAAGCATTTTCATGGTAGTGCCAATCTACTCGGTCAAGTGTATATTCTGTGTCGGTCAGCGTAATTCCATTCAAGTGAATGGTCTGATTTGTTTCTCCATAAAATTCTCCTGTTTGTAGTTGCTTCACGATTTTTCAATTTTTCTTATTCTATTTATTTTTTTAAGTTTAGGTTCGGGTAATTCATTAACTGTAATTTCTATTAATTTTCTCAGCCATTGTCTATCGTCTAGTTTTTCTTCGATTAAAAAGCTTGGTTTTGCTCCTGGGTATGGTGATGCTTCAACAACGTGGTTTATAAATGCTCTTCCCGATTGAGTTGGCTTAATGAATAATTTATTGTCGCAAACAAGACCAAATAATTTATTGTCAAAATATAGTCCATACTCGCCAAACATTTTCTTGTTTGTAATATGCGCTGAAAAATTAATTTGGTCAATGATAAAATCTACAAACTTTTGTTCTGATGCCATTTATAACTCATTTTAATTTGAACGTTTCTTTATAAATAAAATTGATTAAATTTTTACTAAATCAATTTTGCTAGCCAAATATACTTTGTAAATTTATGAAATGAAACCGATAACTATTTGTTGGCTACGTCGCGACCTGCGCCTAGAAGATAATGCCGCCTTATATCATGCCTTAAAAAGCAATTATCCCGTACTTGTAGTCTTTATTTTTGATGAAAATATCCTTCAAAAATTAGCAAATAGGGCCGATGCAAGGGTGACTTTTATTCATCAACAACTAACTAAAATACATGCTGCACTTCAGAAAAATGGATCCTCACTACTCATAAAATATGGAAAGCCTGAAGAAATATGGCCTGCAATTTTAAAGGATTATGAAGTAAAAGCAGTGTATGCCAATCGCGATTACGAACCTTATGCCCGAAAACGCGACGATGGCTTGGCCGAATTTCTGATTAGTGAAGGGATTAATTTCCATACTTTTAAAGATCAAGTAATTTTTGAAAAAGATGAAGTGATTAAGGCGGATGGTAAGCCGTATACCGTATTTACACCTTATTACAGATTGTGGTTAAAAACTTTAACTGATTTTCATGTTCAATCTTATCCAACAGAAAAATATTTTAACAACCTCCTACAACTCGAACCGCTTCCGTTTCCTACATTAAAAGATATAGGTTTTGTGCAGGCTCAGCAAAAATTTCCTGCTACAAATTTCGAACTGCGATTAAAAAATTATGATCAGCAAAGGGATTATCCGGCGGTTGATGCCACTACGCGCCTAGGTTTACACCTTCGATTCGGTACGGTTAGCATTAGAAGGGTAGTTAAAGAAGCCCAAAGGCAAGGTGCTGATAAATGGCTTTCAGAATTGGTATGGCGCGAGTTTTACATGATGATTTTATGGCATTTTCCACATAGTGCCCAACAAGCCTTCAAACCGGTATACGACAACATCATTTGGCGTAATAATGAACAAGAATTTAAAGCTTGGTGCGAAGGTAAAACAGGTTATCCAATAGTTGATGCCGGAATGCGTCAATTAAATGAAACTGGTTTTATGCACAACAGAGTACGCATGGTAGTAGCCAGTTTTTTATGTAAGCATTTGCTAATCGATTGGCGTTGGGGCGAGGCTTACTTTGCAGAGAAACTGCTAGATTATGATCTGTCTAGTAATGTAGGAGGTTGGCAATGGGCTTGTGGCTCGGGGAATGATGCAGCGCCATATTTTAGAGTTTTTAATCCAGCGTTACAGTTAAAAAAGTTCGACCCTAAAATGGAATATGTTTATAAATGGGCACCAGAGTATAAGTTACCTACACTTCCAATGCCCATTGTAGATCATACTTTTGCACGAGATCGGGTATTAAAGGTATATAAGAAGGCTTTGCAACCTTAATTTACAACATCTACAATTTCAATGTCGAAATCTAATACAGCATTTTTTGGAATTGAGCCTGTTGCATTTTTTCCATATCCCAAATCTGAAGGAATAATAATTCTCAATTTTGTACCTTTAGCTACCCCTAATAGTACTTTTTTCCATCCAGGGATGAGGTCGCTTAGCGCGTTTACTAAATCAGTAGTTCCCGATTCGTCGAAAACGGTACCATTTAATAACCTGCCTTTGTATTTAACGGTAATTGTTGAAAATGCACTGATAGATTGTCCAGTTCCTGTAACGCTAATATTTTGATAAACCCTAGAAGAATGTTTAGTGAAGCCAGTTAATCCTTTCGCAGCCAAAAAATCTAAAATGATCTTATCATCTACCTGCCATTGTGTAGTTTGAGGAAGGACAGAGATTTCAGATATAATAATTTCATTTGAAGGAATAGCGTCTTTACCATTTTTCCCAAAAGCTAGGTGAGAAGGCACAATTACACGCACTTTTCCACCTCTATTTATCGAGTACATTGCTGTTCTGTATGCAATTGGAGTTATGTAACCTAAATAATTGGCTTCATTGGTGAAGGCTACTGGCGAATAATAAGTAGTACCAGTTAACGATTTTACGGTTGAGTTATAAAACACCGAATCTTTATCCAATAACGGTCCGCCTGTGCCTTGTTCTAATACCTGATAATAAAAACCGCTGGCATCTTTAATGGCTGGAATATTATTCTTTTGTATATAGGCTTTGATTTTTGCGTCATCAATACTTTCAATGCTTTCATATTGTTTTTCACATGCACTTAAAAGCACGATCATTCCAAATAATGCAAGGGTATGTTTTATACTATTTTTGCTGATTTGCATACTATTGTGCATTGGTTAGTTCGATAGTGAAATCTAAAACGGAATTTTCAGGAATACCTGTACGTACTTGGTTCATGTACGCCAAGGTAGACGGAATAAGTAATCTAATCTTTCCTCCTTTTTGAATTAACGGGATACCTATTTGCCATCCTGCAATTAATCCTCCCAAAGAAAAAGTTGCAGCAGTTGTTGATTTATCGAATACAGAACCATTTAGCAATCTGCCTTCATAGTTAACCGTAACTTGTGTAGCGCCCGTGTAATTAACACTTCCAGTTCCTGGGGAAATAATCTGATAATATACTCCTTTACTATGTTTAATGGCAACTATACTGCTTTTGGCAATAAAGTCTTTAATCAAAACATCGTCTGCTGCAAGTTGTTTCTCAGGGTCGTAATTTTCTTTTTTACAGGATGAGAATGCCCCAACCACCAAAAAAAGCACTAATAAAATCTTCGTTTTTAACATAATTGCACAAAAATAAGCTTTTATTACGGATGGTACAATATTTAACCAATTTTAACAGTTTGGAAGGGAGTATCAAGTATCAAGTATCGAGTATCAAGCTTGGATTCAGATAGCGAATGTGCTATGTCGACGCCCTGTCTTGATACTTGATACTCATATCTTGATACTAGTTAGTAACAATATTTGTTCGCTGCAATAATTTCTTGTGCAACATTTTGGCGTGCTTGCTTTACATTAAATGGTTCCATTTTAGTAAACCTGCGTAATCCAACTAACATCATACGTTGCTCATCTCCATCGGCAAAAGCCCATAACGCTTCTTTTCCTGCTTTTTGCAAGCCATCAACCGCTTCTACAAAATAGATTCTCATCATGTCTAACTGACCTTTACAAGCTTCTTCACCGCGTAAACTCACTAGTTTTTCGGTTCTCAGCATAGTCGATTCAGCTACATAAACATAACTAGCCATATCTGCAATGTTCATTAAAATTTCTTGTTCTTTAGAAAGGCTCATCATTAATTTTTGAACAGCTGCACCTGCCACCATGAGTGTAGCTTTTTTCAAGTTTGCAACGATCTTTTTCTCGGTAGCAAATAAAGTAGTATCCTCTTCTCCGAAATCAGGAATCGACATTAACTCGGCTGCAACTGCAGTAGCTGGGGTCATTAAATCTAACTCGCCTTTCATGGCGCGTTTTAACATCATATCAACGGTTAATAGCCTGTTAATTTCATTCGTGCCTTCAAAAATTCGGTTAATACGGGCATCACGATACGATCTATCCATCGGTGCATCGGCACTAAAGCCCATGCCACCATAAATTTGAACGCCTTCATCGGTTACATAATCTAACACCTCGGAACCCCAAACCTTTAAAATGGCACACTCTACGGCAAATTGCTCAGTCGATTTAAGTTTCGCTTTGCCAGCATCCATACCTTCGGCAACCAAAGCATCGTAAGCATCATCAATATTTTGCCCAGCACGATAATTTGCTGCTTCTACGGCATAAATTTTAGCTGCCATTTCCGCGATTTTAAATCGGATAGCGCCATATTTAGAGATTGGGCGATCGAACTGGATACGCTCATTCGAATAATTTACTGCCAAATTCAATACTTCTTTCGATCCGCCAATAGCCGCGGCAGCTAGTTTAATTCTACCAATATTTAAAATATTTACGGCGATCTTAAATCCATTTTCTCTATCCGAGAGCATATTTTCTACCGGTACGGGGCAATCGTTAAAGAAAACCTGACGTGTTGACGAACCTTTGATCCCCATTTTGTGCTCTTCGGGATTCATGGTAATTCCGCCAAAGTCTTTCTCTATAATAAATGCAGTTAAATTTTTGTCGTCGTCTATTTTAGCAAAAACGATAAAGATATCTGCAAAGCCAGCATTAGTGATCCACATTTTCTGACCCGTAACCACATAGTGCTTGCCATCTGCAGTAAGTTTAGCTTTTGTTTTACCGGAGTTGGCATCAGAACCCGAATTTGGCTCGGTTAAACAATATGAAGCTTTCCATTCGCCCGTAGCCAGTTTCGGAATGTATTTGGCTTTTTGTGCTTCATTTCCGTAGTAGAGAATGGGAAGTGTACCGATACCTGTATGTGCCGATAAAGCAACAGCAAAGGAATGTCCAGCACCGCATACATCAGCAACCAACATGGAGGTATTAAAGTTCTTGCCAAACCCACCAAATTCTTCTGGAATAGAAACACCCAAAATACCTAGTTCACCTGCTTTATCCATTAAAGCGGGCATTAAACCTTCTTCCTGACTATCAATTCGATCTAAAATTGGATGAATTTCTGTAGCTAAGAAGTCGCGGCAAGTTTGCGCAATCATCTGCTGCTCCTCATCAAATTCTTCAGGTATAAATACGTTCTGGTAAGTAGTTTCGGTGATTAGGAATTCTCCTCCTTTGATTGTTTTTTTCATTTTTTAAGTATCTAGTAGCGAGTATCAAGTATCGAGACTGATGATCGCCTTATAATTTAAATTTTTGTTATTTTTCGCTCTAAAGAATAAATCATTTTCTGAATCTCGGTTGTCTGACTGATAAGGTCTGTTGTTAATTCATCATTCAACAAGTTTAATTTATTAGATATAATAAGTTGAGTTTCTAATTCAAAAGCTGAACCTTGACTAATATTGAGAAAATGTTTAAATTGAAGATCACTACCTCGGCCAGATCCTTCTGCAATATTAGATGGGATTGAAACAGAACATCTCTTCATTTGAGAAACCAGCCCATATTTTTCATCAACTGGCAAAATAGCCATTGCATTATATATATCAACGGATAAGTCTATTGATTTTTGCCAAACTTTTAACGCTTTGAAATTATGCATTCTTACTCCTTTTATTTTATGTGCCCAATCTTGATACTTGATACTAGCGTCTTGATACTAGTAAACCTCAAAAATTCCCGCAGCCCCTTGGCCAGTTCCCACGCACATGGTTACCATTCCATATTTTTTATTTTGGCGTTTGAGTTCGTTAAAAAGCTGCACGGATAATTTTGCACCTGTACATCCCAATGGGTGGCCCAATGCAATTGCGCCTCCATTTACATTAATTTTGGTTTGATCAAGACCTAATGTTCTGATGATAGCCAACGATTGTGATGCGAAAGCCTCATTCAATTCAATCAAATCCATATCATCTTGTTTTAAACCCGCTTGTTTCAACGCTTTTGGGATGGCTTCTATCGGGCCAATACCCATAATACGAGGGGGAACACCGGCAACACCATAGCTTACCAATCTTGCAATCGGTTCGGCACCTAATTCCTTCATTTTTTTCTCAGAAACTACCAATACAAAAGCAGCTCCATCTGATATTTGTGAAGAATTACCTGCAGTAACGCAACCATTGGCCGCAAATACAGGCTTTAATTTTGCCAATTTCTCTAATGTTGTATCTGCTCTTGGCCCTTCATCAGTATCTACTATGTATGAACGGGTTTGTTTTTTCATATTCCCATCTAAGTACGTTTCATTCACCGTGATAGGTAGAACTCCATCTTTTAAATGACCATTTTTTATTGCTTCAACTGCTTTTAAATGCGAGTGATAAGAAAATTCATCCTGATCTTCTCTGCTTACTTTATATTCATTAGCCACAGCTTCTGCTGTTAAGCCCATGCCCCAATACCAATCGGGATTAGTTTTTGCGACATCAGGATTAGGCACTAGCTTCCATCCGCCGAATGGCATCCCCGACATAATTTCTACCCCTCCGGCAACAATACAATCGGCCATACCCGCTTTAATTTTAGCAACAGCAGTGGCAATGGTATCTAATCCAGATGCACAGTATCGATTAAGGGTTACTCCCGGGACTTTATCTGTATCCAAGCCCATTAAACTAATCATACGTGCAATGTTCAGCCCTTGTTCGGCCTCTGGCGTAGCATTACCTACAATTACATCATCGATTTGCTCTTTATCAAGGTTAGGTACCGAGGCTACCAATTCTCTAATTACATTGGCGGCCAGCTCATCGGCACGTGTAAAACGAAAAACGCCACGTGGGGCTTTTCC
>JACMOW010000275.1 GCA_014377775.1 Pedobacter sp.
ACTCTTCGGCAAAAACAACGTGGTGGTTGTGGAAGCCGATGAGTACGATCGCTCGTTTTTAACTTTACATCCAGATATTACAGTAATTACTTCAATGGATGCTGATCATTTGGATATTTATGGGGATGAATTTCATTTGCATGAGTCGTTTCATCTTTTTGCAGCTCAATTAAAAGAAAATGGTAAACTGTTTATAAAGGATGGGTTACCAATTTATGGGATTACATATAGCGCCACAAAAGATTCGCAGCTAAAGGCTACGAACATTAGGGTTGAAAATGGAAATTTTATGTTCGACTTTGAAGACGGTTTCCTGAAGATTAAGGGTCTTAACTTAGCGATGGCGGGTAAACATAATGTAGAGAATGCGGTAGCAGCAATTGGGGTGGCATTAAGCTTAGGCATACATCCTAAAAGTATAAAAACTGCGGTAGCAAACTTTAAGGGCGTTAAAAGAAGGTTTGAAAAAATTGTAAATACCGATCAGCATATTTATATAGACGATTATGCCCATCACCCTGAAGAACTAAAAGCATGTTTTGATGCCGTACGGCAATTGCACCCAACAAAAAAAATGACAGTAATCTTTCAGCCACATTTGTTCACCAGAACGAGAGATTTTGCTGATGAATTTGCAAAAGTGTTAAGTACAGCGGATGAACTTATTTTACTTGAGATTTATCCTGCCAGGGAACTGCCAATTGAAGGGGTAAATGCCCAAATGTTGATCGATAAGATGAGTTTACAAAATGTAACATTATGTGGAAAAGATTCGGTTTTAGCACACATAAAAAGTAAAAATCCGGAGTTACTTTTAACTGTTGGTGCAGGAAATATAGATACCCTCGTAGAACCCTTAAAAAACCTATTAAACCATGCTTAAGCGAATAAATTGGAAAGCAATAGGGAAAGCATTTGCATGGGCAATTTGCTTAAGTGGAATAATTGTGTTGATGAGTTTCATTGACATCAAGAAAAAAGATGTAAAATGTACACATGTTAAAATTTTAATTCCTGGAGCCGATAATTTTATCGAAAGAGAAGAGATTGATGCCATATTGAAACAAAGTCAGGGAAATTTAATAGGAAAGATATTAGCGGATATAAACACCCACGAAATGGAAAGCGCCATAAAAGCAAATCCTTATATCGCTTTTGCAAAAGTTTATGCAGATATGGATGGAGTAATTAATATTCAAATTAAACAAAGACAGCCTGTTTTACGGATAATTAATGCTGGCGGACAAGATTATTATATTGATAGAGATGGTTTAAAAATGCCAATGTCGCCCAATTTTACAGCAAATGTTTTGGTAGCCACAGGCGATATTTTGGAGGGTTTTGGCGGTAGGATAGATACTTTAATCACACCACTGGTTGCCGATTTGTATAAAACGGCCTTGTTTTTAAAGCAAGATACCTTGTGGGATGCGCAGATTGAGCAAATTTTTGTGAACAGTAAACGAGATATTGAGCTGATTCCAAGGGTAGGTAACCAACGTATTATACTAGGAAATGCCGATTCGTTAGCAGTAAAGATGGGTAATTTGTTGGCTTTTTATAAGCAAGCTATGCCACAAGTAGGATGGGATGCCTACAAAACAATTAATGTAAAATACATCAACCAAATTGTTTGCGAAAAAAACGTATTCGACTCGTTGGCAGTAAAAAAAGCAGTAATGACGGTAGATACTGCATCCGTGGCTAAAAAATTAATTGATTCGGTTATTAAAACAGTGATTAAGGAGGAGGTTAAAAGGGAAGCCGGAAAAATTGCAACGAAAAAGTCGGTACCTGTAGCATCGTTAAAGGAAAGTAAGCCAGTTGTAACGAGCGAACCTAAAAAAGCCACTGCCAAGGAAAAAACATCGGTTAAACCTGATCCAACACTTTATAGGCCACCTGTAAAGCCTACGTCAGAAAAAATACAAAAAACAGATACCAAGAACCCGACATGATTAAAATAATCATTAACATAAAGTAAGATGATTATTTTAATTATCAAAGGCTCCATCTAACAGATGAAAGCAAATAATTTACCAGATGAACAAGAATAAATAAACTCAACAAAAGAATAAAGTTATGGGCAAAGAAAAATCTACCATTCAATCTCCAATCGTAGTAGGATTAGATATCGGTACGACAAAGATTTGTGTTATTGTGGGCCGCAGAACACAGCACGATAAAATTGAAGTATTAGGTATTGGAAAAGCAGAATCGGCTGGCGTAACGCGCGGTGTGGTTTCTAACATCCAAAAAACTGTACAAGGCATTGCATCAGCAGTTGAGCTGGCCAGTGCACAATCTAATGTCGAAATTCGTGTCGTAAATGTAGGTATCGCTGGTCAGCACATTAAAAGCTTGCAACATCGTGGAATTTTAACGCGTAGAGAGCTAAATAATGAGATTAGTAAAAGGGATATCGATAAATTGGTAGATGATATGTTTAAATTGGTAATGCCTCCTGGAGAAGAAATTATCCATGTATTGCCCCAAGAATTTACGGTTGATAACGAGCCAGGAATTAAAGACCCAATAGGAATGGCTGGTGTGCGACTGGAAGCAAATTTTCATATTATTTCTGGTCAGGTTACTGCCGTTAAAAATATTATGCGTTGCGTAACCAATGCAGGTTTACAAACACAAGAACTCATTTTAGAGCCCTTAGCTTCGTCTGAATCGGTGTTGAGCGATGAAG
>JACMOW010000044.1 GCA_014377775.1 Pedobacter sp.
CTATGATTGCAGCATTCGGATTTAGATTGTGACCATAATTATATTCCCAACGCCAAAAATCGGCCATGGCAATTATACCAAATAGGATAAACAGGATAAATACAGTGTTGAGCCATTTTCTTTTATGGAGAACTATTGCAACAAGTAAACAGCACATTGAAAAAAATATAATGATATACGGCAGAATGGTAAATTCAATAAAATCTTCGGTATGTAGGGTTTTCATTCCGATATAGTGGTTAAGCCCGTTAATGATATCTACATTACCTGATAATTTATTCGGATACATCTTCATCACCAAACCCTCAGGGTATTGAGGTGCGTTCAATTCAATCCGCCAAAGCGGTACAAACAAGACGGCAATGAGCAATAGGCCACTTAAAACTAGTATGCCACGGGTTAATCTGCTCATATTGTGAGATAAAATCTGCTTCTTCATTTTAACGAAATTATTTCTTCAATAAAGAATCTGGCGCATCAGAATTTTTACCTAGGCTAAATGATATAGGTACAGTTGATCCTTTTGCAGATACTCTCACGTAACCCTGCATTTCTTGGTGCAATGCACTGCAAAAATCTGTACAATAGATGGGATAGATACCCACTTTTTTAGGAACCCATTTCAAAGTAGAAGTTTCGCCTGGCATAATTAGTAACTCGGCATTTAAAGCGCCTTTAATAGCAAATCCATGAGGAACATCCCAATCCTGTTCGAGGTTGGTTACGTGAAAATAAACCTCATCACCCAATTTCACGCCTTCAATATTATCTGGAGAAAAGTGAGAGCGCATAGCGGTCATATACACATGAATTTTATTTCCATCACGAGTTACTTTTGAATTTTTTTCGCCCATGGTTACAAATGGATGTCTGTTATCCTCTATCTTAAACATTTTAACAGAGTTTTTAACTAGCTTTTCTGCCGGAATGGACTGTGCATAATGGGGTTCGCCAATAGTTGGATAATCTAACAATAATTTCATTTTATCGCCACTGATATCAAAAAGTTGTGCCGATTGGGCAAGTTCAGGACCAGTTGGCAAATACCTGTCTTTCGTAATTTTATTATAAGCAATCAAATATTTTCCATAAGGTTTTTTAGTATCCCCACCTGGAATGCTTAAATGCCCTGGAGAATAATATGTAGGTTGTCTGTCTAGTATTTTCAAATCCTTTATACTCCATTTAACAATTTCAGAGGAAATAAAGAAAGTGGTGTAGGCATTGCCCTTACCATCAAATTCGGTGTGAAGGGGACCTAACCCTGGTTTTTTAACCTCGCCATGTAAGGCAGACTCATATTTTAAAACTGGAATTCCACCATATTTACCATCGAAGTTTTTATCTGCTATTGCTTTTTGAATCTTTGTAAACGAAAATACAGGTATCAATGCGGCGAGTTTACCACTACCTACAATGTATTCTCCAGACGGATCAACGTCTACCCCATGAGGAGATTTAGGACACGGAATCATATATACAATATCTGGAAAGTCTTTCACATCTATAACGGTTACTTCGGTTTCCAATTTTGTAGAAGCCGTGTGTGTAGACTCATTGTATTTATTGTGCGCATACTTTACAGTTTGCTTTTTACCTTTTCCTTGTTTTACATATTCCTCAGCTTTTTTCCAATTCACTGCCAAAATATAATCTTTGTCTCGTTTAGATGCGTTTACTTCTAATAAAGTATGTGCTTGCTCAGAATTATAAGTGCTAAAGAAAAACCAACCGCTACTGGGGCCCTTACCACTATGGCTTAAGTCGAAGTTCATGCCTGGTAATAAAAGCTGAAAGGCAATCTTCATGTCACCATCAGTAGGTGCTACACTTACAAAACTAATGGTTCCTTTAAAATTTTGCTTATAAGTAGCAATAGGTACGTCCCCATTATCGTTATCCATTGGTACGCTAAAACGTGTACCCGCTACAACATATTCGGTATTTTCGGTTATAAAAGGTGAAGAGTGGTTTCCCGCACTGTTGGGTATTTCAATAATTTCTGAAGTGCGAAAAGTTTTAAGGTCAATTCGCGCAATACGGGGTGTATTATTTGCATTGGCAAATAACCAACGACCATCGGTTTCACCATTCGTTTGTGATAAATCAAGGTGATGTTGATCATCCCATGGTATTTCGCCATGCGATGTATTTAGCATAGGTTTTGTTTCCTCACTATAGCCCCATCCTTTTTCGGGATCTACAGAAAACACAGGAATAACCCTCAATAAACGACCCGAAGGAATGCCATATACGCTTACCTGACCACTAAAGCCTCCAGAAACAAAGTTGTATAACTCATCGTACTTTCCTGGCGCAACATAAACTTTTGTAGCTGCATCACCATCAACGGCGTCACCTGCATTTTTAGGCTTACAGCCTGAGTTGTTTAATAGCGCTATGATTGTTAAAAATGATAGCACATTAAATATATTTTTTTTCATAATTATATAGGTTAAAAACGTTTACGTATTATTTTACCCCATCAATTTTTCGCATGTATTCTAAAAGTGCTCGTGCATCACCATCACTTAAATTTTGATTGGGCATGCGCACCATACAAAGTTCTAACATGGCCTGAGCCTTTGGATCTTTGTCGATCATTGCGTCTGTATTGGTAATAAAGTTCATAATCCATTCTGGTTGGTGACGAGTGGTAACGCCTTTCCAACCCGGGCCAACTAACTTTTCGTCGGTCATTTTATGGCAGGAAGCACATTTTAAATCACTTATTTTTTCACCGTTAGTGGCCAATAAACCATCGAGTTTAGTATCTAGCTTTACCTCATGAAATTTGCCTTCACCACGATTGGGATCATAAGAAGGATTGGCGCCAGTTGTACTAGCCTGGTCAGCAGTTGCGTCTGAAGTTGTACTGTCGCTTTCTTGGCTAGAGCCACCGCAAGCAGCGATAACTAAAGCAAAAGCACAAATTAAAGTTAATCTTTTCATGAGTAAGGATTTGATTAATTATTAAGCAATATTACACCCTGTATTTGCTTGTATTTATGATTTTAATCATTTATATTGTTGATTATCATCATATTTATTGAAATTCTTATTTATATTTCGTTTTTAACATTTAATTAAAAACGTTTAGCTCTACTAATTGTTTCGATTATAAATTATGGATAAGAATTCATTTAACATAACCCGTTGGATACACCTTTCGCTAATTAATTTTGCTGTGGTTGCATTAGCTGGGATCATATTGCGTTATAAAATTAATTTTTACCTACCCTTTGTCAACCAAAAGAATTTATTGCATGCACATTCTCATTTCGCCTTTACTGGCTGGGTAACCTTGGTGTTAATGGCACTTTTGGTAAATTATTTGCAGCAGCAGCAC
>JACMOW010000045.1 GCA_014377775.1 Pedobacter sp.
CTCATTTTTATTTTTGTGATTCCTGCAATCCTTAAAAACAATTGGATTGGTGCCGATTGGCTTTCATCGTGGTATCGCCACCAATGGATTGGTTATGTATTCTTTTCAAATTTAATTGCCAGTTTAGTCACATTTGTATTTTTATTGCCAGAATTTTTGAAACTACAGTTTAAATTCGATGGGCCACTTTTTAAAACGATGTTCTCATATAGCTGGCCAATTTTAATCGCCAACCTATCTTTTATAGTAAACGAAAATCTCGATAAAATAGTGCTAAAGCGCTTATTACCTGCCGATATTGCTGATGGTGAAGTTGGGATATATGGTGCGGTTTGCAAAATCGCCATTTTTTTAAGCATCTTCATCACTGCATTTAGATTAGGCGCTGAACCTTTCTTTTTTAGTCATGCTAAAAATGAAAACGCCAAAAAAACATACGCTACTATTTTACATTATTTTGTAATTGCACTCACCTTAATTTTTGTAGGTTTAATTGCTAATATTGATATCCTAAAATATTTCATCAGTGGAGATAAAGCGCATATAGCCGAATATTGGGTGGGTTTGCCTGCGGTTCCCTTCCTGCTTTTGGGTTATGTTTGCTTGGGCATTTACATGAATCTTTCGGTATGGTATCGGTTGTCAGATCAAACACGATTTGGACTGTACATCTCGCTAGTGGGCGCTAGTATTACGATCGTTTTAAACCTGGTGCTTATTCCCAAATACAGTTACATGGGCTCAGCTTGGGTAAGTATGGCGGCCTATTTTATAATGATGGTGTTATCTTATGTTTTGGGGCAGAAATATTACCCGATTCCATATAATCTGAAAAGAATATTCATTTATTTGGTGGTTTCAACGATAATTGTATTCTCTTCGTTTTTTCTTTTTGATCGAAATATTTATATCGGAAATGCGATGTTTATTGCCTTTTTAGTAGGTATTGCTTATTTTGAGAAGGATGATTTAATGAGAATTTTGAAGAGGAGCTGAAAGCTGAAAGACCAAAGCTTAATGTGGGAATTGAAAATAGAGAATGGGAAATAGACATTATGATTAGTGAAATCCATAAATTACTCGATATTAATGCGTTATAAAATTGTTTTAATCTTGATATTATGCCATACGTTGTTGTATGCGCAAGATGCTTCGCTAGTTAAGGCTAGGGACAGTAACACTGTGAAAGAACTTTTTTTTACTGGTCTAAAAGAAAAAATGCTCGAAAACTATGTGAATGCGAGCGTAAATTTTAACAAGATTATTCAGCTAACACCCCAGAATGATGCCGCTTTTTTTGAATTGGCAACGATAAATTTACGGCAGAATAAACTTTTGGACTCAGAAATAGCCGTCAAGAATGCAATAAACATTAACCCACAAAATATTTGGTATTACAAGCTTCAATCGGAGATTTATAAACGTAATGGGAACATGGGGGCTTTAGTTCCGGTTTTCAATAAATTAATTCAATTATCACCAAATAATGAAGATCTATATTTCGATCGAGCGAACGCACTTTTCTTGTCTGGAAAGGCTGAAGATGCCCTTAAAGCGTATGATTTAATTGGACAAAAATTTGGCAACTCTATGGCATTAACAACTGCTGTGCAAAGAATTAAAATGCAGAATGGTGAGGTTGAGAAAATGATGTCCGATAATCCAAGTGATGTAAAAAATCAGTTATATTTAAGTGGAGTGCTTTTAGAAAAGGGGAAAAAAGAAGAGGCATTAGCGCTTTTACAAAAAGCGAAGTTACTAGAAGCCGACAATTACGAAATTGATTTAGCCATTGCTGATGTTTATCAATCACAGCGTAAAAATGAACTCGCTATTGTGCCTTTAAAGGTAGCTTTTGCTAACCCAGTTATGCCGGTAGATCGTAAAATAAAAATCGTTAGTTTGATGTTGCCTCGTTTTAACAACGCCATTGTGGTAGCGGATGCAACAGAATTAACCCGAATTGCAGTAAAAAGTCACCCAAACGAATCGAAATTGATGATATTATATGGTGATGTTCTTTATCAGCAGGGGAATTTTACTTTAGCTAAAGATCAATATCAAGCAGTACTAAAAATTTCAAGTCAATTTTATCCCGCATGGGAAAAACTGTTGGCTATGCAAACGGTAATGGGGCAATATGCCGAAGCCATCAAAACTGGAGAAAATGCTTTAACAATCTATCCAAATCAGGCTATTTTATACTATTATCGTGCTTTCGCACTGCACCGCAACGGACAAAATGCAGAAGCGGGTATTGAAATTAAATCGGCCTTGCAATTGGATGGTGAGGATTCTAAATTAAAGGCCATGATTTTCGCCTTACAAGCAGAAGTATTAATTGATCAGCAAAAGGTGAAGGAGGCCGACATTGCGTTTAACAAATCGATCGCATTAGAACCAAATAACTATTTAACACTAAGCAATTATGCCTATTATTTAGCGTTAAGAAATCATGATTTAAGTAAAGCAGAGTTGCTAGTTGCAAAGGCGGCAATGGCGATGCCAAAAAATGCATCTATTGCGGATACTTATGCGTATGTACTGTTTAAATTGGGAAAATACGATTTGGCAAGAATATGGATAGAGCGAGCACTTCAAAACAATGAAGCATCTAATCCTGTTTACTTGGAGCATTATGGAGATATCCTTTTTGTTAAAGGAGAAAAAGAGGCAGCATCTGTACAATGGCAAAAAGCTAGGCAAGCGGGAAATGATTCAGGGAAATTAATTAAGAAAATCAATGAGAAAAAATATATCAAATAGTTTGTTGTTACTTTTAATGGTAATTGCTTCCTTTGGGTGTAAAACAAAAAAGGTAATTGTAGCACCACCAGTTAACCCTATAAAGGTGGAAGTTATTCCTGATAAAAAACCTGAAAATCTTAGCCTACTTAAAAGTAAGGATCTTTCGTTTAATACCTTATCGCTAAAAGGAAAAGCGAGCTTAAATATAGGAAATGATGAGAATAATGTAACAATGCTCATTAGGATTGAAAAGGATAGGAAAATATGGGTAAGCGTTACCGCCATTGCCGGAATAGAGATAGCAAGAGCTGTAATTACCCCAGATAGTTTGTTTTTGAGAAATAATCTACAAAAAACTTACGCAAGAAAGCCATTTAGCTATATTTATGGATATACCAATAAACAAATTAATTTTAAGTTATTACAGTCTGTATTTGCTGGAAATACCATCGCCGATTTCATGAAGGTTAGCTCAGATTTAAACCAAGAAAATGGAGTTTGGGTATTAAGTGGTTTAACTAATAATCTAGCCTACCGAAGTTTATTTAATACCTTGTTAAAAGTAAGCGAAACCAGTTTAAATGACGCCAATGCAGCACAAGCGTATAAAGTTACCTACGGAAGTTATACACCATTAAACTCAACATTATTTCCATCGAGTTTAAAAATTAATTCGATGTCTGGTGTAAAAAAGATAGATGTTGATATCAATTTTACGAAAATAGACATTAATGTTCCTGTTGATTTTCCGTTTACTGTTCCTAAAAGTTATGAGCTAATCAAGTAATTTTTATATTTTTGATGCAATGATGTTAAAAAAATTATTTCTTTCCCTGCTATTCATATTGCTAAGCAGTATTGTTTTTGCCCAATCGATGGAGCAATTGAAAAAGAATAAGGAAGCATTGGATCGGCAAATTGAACTTGCCCAAAAAAACCTGAATAAAACCGTTAGTGGAAAAAGATTAACCCTTACGCAAATTAGCACTATAAAAGCACAGGTGCGAATGATGCAACAAAAGATTTTGACGATTAATTCAGAAATGAAAAACCTGGATAATCAAATTAATGAGAATACGGGTAAAGTTCATAATTTACAAGGTAGGTTGTCTGATTTAAAAAAGGAATATGCTGGCATGATTCGCTTTGCACAGCGCAATCGGAATTCGTACGATAAAATGATGTTTATCTTTGCCGCTAGTGATTTCAATCAGGCTTACAAACGTATCAAATATTTACAGCAATTTGGTCAATACCGTAAAAAACAAGCGGCTTATATTCAAGGAACTGAGAAAGAACTAAGCGATAAAATTGTAGTGTTAGATAAAAGTTTAAAAAATAAAGGCAGTTTGCTAAAAGAGCAGGTGGGTGAAAAGACAAAGCTCGATAAAAAGAAAAGTGAGCAGTCGGTAGTTTTAAGTCAACTAAGTAAGCAAGAAAAACAAATTTCTCAAGATATTCAGAAAAAAAGAAGAGAACAAGACGCAATTAACCGAAAAATTAGAGCTGAAATTCAACGAATTATAGCATTAGAGCGTAAAAGAGAAGAAGAAAGAGTTAAAGAAGAACAGAGAATTGCCGCTGCCAAAGCGAAGGCAGAAAACAGGCCTATTCCCGTAGTGCCAGTTGCTAAACCAAAAACAAATTCTGAATTATTAAGAGCCACACCGGAGGCAGCAAGACTTTCTACTGCTTTTGAAAGTAATAGAGGCAGTTTGCCAGCACCAGTGGCTAACGGATACATTACGGCACATTTTGGAAAGTATATGGTAGATCAAGCGTCGGGCACAAATGAGGGGATAACTTATCAAACCAGTGAAGGAGCAACGGTTAGAGCTGTGTTTAATGGGGAGGTGAGAAGTGTTTCTACCGCATTAGGAAAATACTTTGTATTAATTAGACATGGAGAATACTTTACTTTTTATCATAATTTGAAGACGGCAAGTGTAAGTGTAGGTCAGATGATAACTACCAAGCAAACCATTGGCACGGCTGCACTTAACGAGGGTGTTGCGGAAGTTGGTTTTCAAATTATTAAGGGATCAATTCATCAAAACCCAGAAAGTTGGCTTGCCAAATAAACCATTAGGCGTTTAAATTGTTTATATTTGTATATAATTGATTAAAATAATGTATCAGAGCATAATATTAGAATTTTTAAATATGGGTGGAGGGGAGATCTTCCTCATTGCAATTGCTGTACTTTTGTTATTTGGAGGTAAAAAATTACCTGAATTGGCAAGAGGACTAGGAAAAGGAATTCGTGAATTTAAAGATGCATCCGAAGGTGTGAAAAGAGAAATCCATCGCAACATAAATTCCGTAACTACAGAAGTGGAAGAGCAGAAAGAAGAATTAAACCATAGTAACTATCATCACCCAACAGAAGATGTAGACTATAACCATACAGAAACTACAGATCAACAAGAACATTTAAAGGCAACTGCAGAAGATAATAAACCGAAATTGGATGAACAAGCTCCTGTAAAAGGGAAAGAATCACATATTGAATAAAGATTTAAATAAAATATTATGACACAACCAACAATTTTAATGGGTCTGGGTACACCAGAAATAATTTTAATCGTTTTAGCGCTATTGTTATTATTTGGGGGTAAAAAAATTCCAGAATTAATGCGCGGTTTAGGTAAAGGTGTAAAAGAATTTAAAGAAGGTAAAGATGGTCTTGAATCTGATACTAAAACCACTACCAATACCACCAACGAGAACAAGCCACTTTAATCGAAATATTACATAAGTTTTGAAGAAATATACCTCTTTAACGGAGATACAAGGAAAACTTACGCAAAAGCAGCTCAAGCTACAGGATTTGCTTTCATACTACTTCGAGCAAATAGAAAAGAACAAACACCTCAATGCTTTTAATGAGGTGTTTTTTGATTCTGCCAAGCTACAAGCAATTGCGGTTCAAGAGAAGATAAATCAAGGTACGGCTGGTAAGTTAGCAGGTATGGTAATTGGCCTCAAAGATAATATTTGCTATCAAGATCATCAGGTTTCTGCTTCTTCTAAAATGCTAGAAGGCTTTGTGTCCCCCTATTCATCAACCGTTGTGAAACGGTTGATACAAGAAGATGCGATCATAATTGGTCGACTAAATTGCGATGAATTTGCCATGGGCGGCTCCAATGAGACCTCTTATTTCGGGCCAGTAAAAAATGCTGCTGATGAAGAAAGAGTAGCCGGAGGCTCATCTGGTGGCTCGGCAGTGGCTGTACAAGCCGATTTATGTTTAGCCGCTTTGGGTACAGATACAGGTGGTTCGGTTAGGCAACCCGCTGCTTTTTGTGGCTGTATAGGTTTTAAACCAACTTATGGGCGTATTTCCAGATACGGAATTATTGCGTATGCATCGTCTTTTGATCAAGTAGGCACCTTAACCTCGTCGGTAAGCGATGCCGCGCTTTTAATGGAAGTTTTAGCTGGTGCTGATGAGCAAGACAGTACCGTTTCTTCATTGCCCGTGCCTGAGTACAGTAAATTCATCACGCAGGGCGGAAAAAAGAAGATCGCTGTATTGGAAGAAACGATAAGCAATGAAGCGCTAGATCCTGAAATTAGACAGACCATTTTAGCAGCAATAGAAAAATTAAAAAGTCAGGGGCATACTATAGATTATGTATCGTTCGATTTATTAGATTACCTGGTTCCTGCTTATTATGTATTAACTACGGCCGAAGCTTCTTCTAATCTTTCACGTTACGATGGAGTACATTATGGCTATCGCAACAAAGACGCAAAAAATTTAACTAGTTTGTATAAACTTTCCCGATCCGAAGGCTTTGGCGAAGAAGTTAAGCGCAGAATTTTACTCGGTACCTTTGTATTAAGTACAGGTTATTACGATGCCTATTATCAAAAGGCACAACAAGTACGTAGATTAATCAGAGAAAAAGTAGAAGCACTACTTCAAAATTACGACATGCTGATTAGTCCGGTAACCCCAACCCCGGCTTTTAAAATGGGCGAAAACATACAAGATCCATTGGTTATGTACATGGCCGATATTTATACTGTATTGGCTTCATTGGCAGGTATCCCAGCAGTGGCTTTGCCACTGGGCAATAATGCAGTAGGCTTGCCGTTAAGTATTCAGTTAATGACCAAACACTTTAACGAACAAGAGTTACTCGCTTTATCATATAGTTTCTTAAACGAAGCGCAGTAAATTTCGCTCAGTATGCCTATGATGAAATTAATACTTTCCTTATTTAGTTTTTTGGTGGTTTTTACGGTTTCAGCTCAGGCACAACTGAAAATTAAAGGCTCAGATTCTATTCCTGCCAACCAAGATATCACAGCGGTACCTATAATTAATCAAATTGAATTCTATAATTATAATTTCACTTATAAATCGA
Source organism: Pedobacter sp. (assembly GCA_014377775.1). Taxonomy (GTDB): domain Bacteria; phylum Bacteroidota; class Bacteroidia; order Sphingobacteriales; family Sphingobacteriaceae; genus Pedobacter. The sequence goes on from JACMOW010000045.1 coordinate 7,128, forward strand.
GATTAGATTCCCTTCAAAAAATTGTTCCATTGAGCTATAATGAGTACGTTCAAAATTTTATCACCATTTATAGCAAACGCAAAGATATGATGGGTAAAATGTTGGGTTTATCCAATTATTACTTTCCGATTTTCGAAAAAGCTTTAGTTTCCAATAATATTCCTGCCGAAATAAAATACCTTTCAATTATCGAATCCTCATTAAACCCTCATGCCATTTCTCGTGTAGGGGCTACGGGATTGTGGCAATTTATGTTTGGCACAGCAAAGGCCTATGGCTTAAATATGGATAATTTTGTAGACGAGCGTAAAGATCCTATTCAGGCCAGTTATGCTGCTGCGGCCTATTTTAGAGATGCTTATGATGAATTGGGCGATTGGTTGCTCGCTATCGCAGCCTACAATTGTGGAAAGGGGAACGTAACGAGGGCAATCGCAAAAGCTGGCTCCAGAGATTTTTGGGAAATTAGAACTTTCCTTCCCAAAGAAACCAGAGATTATGTGCCCGCTTTTATTGCAGCGCTTTATGTGATGAACTATGCCGAGAAACACGATATCGCTGTTCAAAACTCAAGCCTTCATCAAAAAATAGATACCGTTCATGTGAATCACTTTGTGGCATTGGCTGATATAGCGAAGGTGTTGAATATGGAAGAAGCTATATTACTAAGTTTAAATCCATCCTATAAAAAGAAAATCGTTAACGGTACTGCGCTTTTGCCCAAGCGGATTATTTTACCTGCCGTTGATCAAAGTAAATACGTGCAGCTTTACAATGTATTAAATAACGATGTTGAAGCAGCTCAAAAAATAATCCTTACTTCAACAGACGATGCTCGGGAATCGAAAAAAAAATCGCCAGCTAAAATAGAACTTGAAATGGCCTTTCACAAGGCTAATATGGGACAACAACTTAAAATTTACAAAGCGGGTTTGGCTCCCAAAACAAAAACTACCTATTTCACCTATAAAGTTAAGGAAGGCGATACGTTATCTGGCATAGCCGAAAAATTCGATGGTGTTACGGTAGCTACCATCAAAAAAGCAAATGGGTTAAGTAAAGCGACCATACAACCTGGAATGTTACTTAAGATCGTGTCATTGTAAGCCCGAAAATTGCTTTGACATAAAGATATGATCAATTACGCCCATTCCTCGAGGATCCCCTTTCACACTTAATGATTAAATGTCAATCGCCCAAAAGTAGAGGTGCAATATGAAGTGAATATTAAATAGATAAAAAGTATAGGTGCTACTTTTAAAGAATTGTTAGAAAGCAAAACCACTAAACAATCCAACAATAATTGTAACTTTGTCTGTTATCAAATAGCATTTTATGAGCAAAACAAATAGGAAACAAGACGCTTTAGATTACCATTCGCAGGGTAGGCCAGGTAAAATTCAGGTGGTACCTACTAAACCCTATTCTTCGCAAAGAGATTTAACATTGGCCTATTCGCCAGGTGTTGCAGAACCTTGTTTAAAAATTGCTGAGAACAAAGATGATGTTTATAAATACACCGCTAAAGGTAATTTAGTGGCTGTTATTAGCAACGGAACTGCGGTTTTGGGCTTAGGTGACATTGGTCCTGAAGCGGGTAAACCCGTAATGGAAGGTAA
>JACMOW010000046.1 GCA_014377775.1 Pedobacter sp.
CTCGTAAAAATGTTTAGAGTTAATATTGGTGTGTTTATTTAGAGTTTGGTGCGTTCTCAAAATCATCGCTATTTCCTCTAACGAAGTATTTCCTGCTCTTTCGCCAATTCCGTTAATGGTACATTCTGCCTGTCTTGCCCCATTTTGGATACCTGCGATGGTATTTGCGGTTGCTAAACCTAAATCGTTATGGCAGTGTACAGAGATGATTGCTTTATCAATATTTGAAACATTTTCCATCAAATATTTGATTTTTGCTCCATATTGGTCGGGCAGGCAGTAACCGTTGGTATCTGGGATATTCACAACTGTTGCACCGGCTGCAATCACAGCTTCCACCATTTGCGCTAAGAAAGCATTATCTGCTCTCCCCGCATCTTCAGCGTAAAACTCAATATCTTCTACATACTTTTTGGCATATTTAACTGCATCAACACCACGTTGCAAAATATCTTCTCGGGTACTGTTGAACTTGTATTTAATATGCATATCTGATGCGCCAATACCCGTATGAATACGTGGCCTTTTGGCATATTTTAAAGAATCAGCCGCTACATCAATATCATTTTTGTTGGCTCTTGTTAAAGCACAAATAATAGGTTCGGTTACTGCTTTTGAAAGTTCCACCACACTTTGGAAATCTCCAGGACTAGATACTGGAAATCCTGCTTCAATCACATCTACACCCAATTCTTCCAGACGCAATGCAATCTCTATCTTTTCAGAGGTCGTTAATTGGCAGCCGGGCACTTGTTCGCCATCACGTAAAGTGGTGTCGAAAATGTAAATTCTATTAGGATCGTGTAACATAATTAAGCCTTACCCCCCAGCCCCCTCTCACTTCGAAGAGGGGGAGACTAGGTGGATTTTGTTTATTTTTAAATTTATACTGTTAATTCTAAATGCTGATACACTTTTGAATTTTTACTTTTTATTTCTTCAATCAATTTCACTTTACCATCTTCCAAAACAATGCGCTTGTTTAAGGAATTCGGCAATTGTGATTCGTAATGACCGACATATATCACCGTCATTCCATTGATACACAACTCATCAATTAATTGATTGAAATATTGCGTTTGATGATGATCTAAACCTTGGCATGGTTCATCTAAAACCAATAATTCTGGATTTTTGATAATGGTTCTGGCCAATAAAACCAATCTTTGTTTGCCCAAAGGCAGTGTATTTAATAAGTCGCTTTTATTTTCGGTTAAACCGAAATATTCGACCAACTCATCAACTTGTGATTTTTTTGAATAGGGTAAGGTTTTAAATAAACCTACCGAATCGTATAAGCCAGAAGCGATGCTTTCCCAAACCGTAGAGTTTGCATCAAAATACCAGTGAAACTCTGGCGAGATCAAACCGATATGTTGTTTAATGTCCCAAATGCTTTCGCCACTTCCTCTTTTATTGTCAAATAAATACAATTCATTGGCATAAGATTGTGGATGGTCGCCATTAATTAAACTCAGTAAAGTGGATTTACCAGAACCATTTGGCCCTTGTAATAACCATCTTTCGCCTGCATTTACTTCCCAATTGATATTCTTCAATACTTGTTTTTCACCATAGCTGATATTTATATCAACCATTTTTGCGATTAAATCGGAAGTAAAAACTGGAGATTCTTTTAAAAATTCCGGAATTTCACCCAAGTCATTTTTAGCAACTATAAAAGCTGTTTCTTGAGTTGAAATTTCAATCAATTTCCCATTTTCAATTTTAGCAAAGCGATTGATACAAGAAGGTAATTCCTCATCATTAGAAATGATAATTATTGAAGCTCCATCGGCGCAAGCCTGATCTAATAAAACATTTAATTTCTTTCTTGATTTTGCATCCAAACCTACATAAGGCTGGTCGATAATTAAAAACTGAGGTTTTAACCACAGTGCTTTTACCAATTGTAATTTTTTATGCTCGCCACTTGATAATTCTATCAATTGAGAATCTTTCAAATCAGAAAAACCTAAGGCTTTTAAGATCGGCTCAACATCGGCAAAAGCCAAATTATTTTCTTTACCGTGATAAGCCAATTCTGCCGAAACAGTTAAAGTCTCTTTAGCTTGTTGCGCTGTATAACGTTGCTGATAGTAAAAATTAGCAACGCCTTCTACATTTTTAAATTGATACCAACTTTCGACAAATAATACTTTTGCAGGCAATTGACTTGATTTATCAAAGTTGATTTCAATTTCACTTGCATAATCTGCTAAACCAGTAATAGCTTTTGCTAAAGTTGTTTTTCCGCTTCCGCTGATGCCTGATAAAACCCATTGCTCTCCTTTTTGGATAGTCCAGCTCAAATCATCAAACACCAAATTACTTTGGTATTTGAGATTTAAATTTTGGATATGGATTAATGGTCTCTGCATTTTCGGCCTCACCCTAACCCTCTCAAAAGGAGAGGGAATTAGATCGTTAATGTTTTGTGTTTTACTATTCTATACTAATATTTATAAATCTTAATTCCCATTCAGCCCCCTTCTCTTTCGGAGAAGGGGATTGAGGGGATGAGGCTTTATGCCGTTTTTATCGCTTTCATGGCAGTCATCGCTTTACGCAAAACTGCTCCTACTTTTTCTACTTGGTGTGTACGGATTGCATCGTTCACTTCAATTAATTTACGGTTATCTACACCGCCATCTTTACCATCATTATAGTTTTTACCTACTAAATCAGTATCC
>JACMOW010000276.1 GCA_014377775.1 Pedobacter sp.
AAAGGTTAATTCAAGCAAAATTGAGAAAGACCCGAATGACAAAGGAAATCAGGAGTTTTATGGTTATGTATTAAGAACTGAGAACAACCAGGATTACATTCAGATATATTCTGGCAAAAAGATCTTTTATTTTGATTTAAAAGGACAGCTGTTCAAGAAAATTATATGGAACGCACCAGATGTTGTTTACGGCAACGACAAGAAGTTTAGTAACGACATCATTATTAAGGAATACTACATTGATAAGAAAGAGAAAGACTCGAAAGACAGTACCTATTACCGTTTTGCTTTAGTTAAAGACAAAAAGAAATTGGCAGCCTATTTTCCATTTCACCCGGATAGCGGGAAAAATGATGAGAATTGGGGCAGTAGCAGATTTTATAATAATGGAGTACCCGACGAGCTTTTTTACACCAGAAATTATGAATACAATATTTATAAACTAACACCGGAAAAGCTTTCGCTTGCGTATCACCTTATTTTCCCGGCAATCAATTCGCTGCCTGGTGATTACGGAACTAATCCAAAATACAGGGGTAAACGTTCTGATTTCTTTTCAAATAATAAGAAGGCTTTCTACAGGATGGACAATGTTTATCAGACTGGCGAAAACCTCTACTTAAATATGAAAAATTATGAGTACAATAAATCTGATAAAAAATCACTGATATACAATTTTAAGTCTGGTTTGTTGACCTCTATTTCTGATATTGAGCCTGATACGTTAAGCCAGTTTTTGCCTGTTACGGATGCCAGTTCTGGGTATGAATTTGAGAACAGAGGATTTCTTTTATTTGAGAAGGGATATTTTTATACCAGCTATTCTTCTTTAGCTATGTTTGGTTATAAGGAGCTAAATGAAGATAAGAACCGAAAATATGATCCCCTGCTAACTGAATATTTTAAAACGCAAAACAGGAAAAGCAATCCTGTCATCATACTATTAAAACCCAAAAAAAATTAACGCTCCATGTTCAAATTTTACTACTATGCAATAGCCCTTCTGCTATGCATTATCTCCTTTAATGCTTTTCCGCAAAAGGCAGATCCTACACGCATTGGCACTGTAAAAGGTATTGCCAGAGATACCGCGCAAAACTACGTGTTAAAATCGGCCACAGTATCTATTTATAAGGCTGTTGACAGTGCTATCGTAAGCTACCAGGTAACCAATAATTATGGTGAGTTTAACTTTAAGAACCTGCCCGTAAATTTGTTATTGAGATTAGAAATAAGCAATGTTGGATATGCGCCAACCAGCAAAACATTTACGATATCAGGAGAGAAAAATGCTGTTGACCTTGGGACATTGATAGTTAATCGTAGGGATATTATGCTTGATGATGTCGTCATTTCGGTACCGCCAATGAGTATGAACGGTGATACCTTAGAGTTTAATGCTGCTGCGTTTAAAGTTGATACAAATGCCACCGTGGAAGACATGCTGAAAATGATACCCAACATTACTTTGTGGGGCGACGGGCAAATTACCGTAAATGGTGCAGAAGTAAAAAGTTTGAAAGTAAACGGTAAGTCGTTTTTTGGCGATAATGTGAAGGTAGCTATTCAAAATATAGCAGCAAATGCCTTACAGAAAGTACAGGTTTATAAGCAAACTCAAGGCTCTACCAATCCATTGGATTCTACTCTTGAAATGAATCTGAAACTGAAAAAAGGAAAGGACATTGGTTACTTCGGCAAGTTTGGTGGAGGATATGGTACTAATAACCGGTTCGAATCTGATGCGAGTATTAATATGTTCTCCCCTAAAATGCAACTGGCAATAGTTGGCGCAGCAAATAATGTAAATAAAGGGCTGGACAATGTGGGTGATATGTTAGAGAACAGCACGTTTAAGGGCCAGGGAACGAATGTGGAGTACCAACCTGACTTTAGGGAATCTGGCATCAACAAACACAGTGCACTGGGCGCAAACTTTACCTATAATTTTATCGAAAAACCTACCTACGATAAGAAAAACACGCTTAAGTCTAACTTCTTTTTACGGGATAAGGATACAGACAATTCATCTGAATCTACAACAATAACATCTATAAGCAGTACCGATAAAGTGATCGAAAATAACGTTAATGACAATATTTCTAATAATGTTACGCAGCATTTCGACTCTAATTATGAGTTTACTAAAAAAGGACACAACCTATC
>JACMOW010000277.1 GCA_014377775.1 Pedobacter sp.
ATAGTACCGGACAGTTAATGGGTACATATAATTATAAAGAAGCTGGTAAAGCGGTGATAAAGATTGAACATTTAACCAAAGGGAGTTATATTGTAAGAGTTAAAGCAAATACTACCATAGAAAATTTTAAATTAATTAAGTATTAAACATAACGTTAGAACGACTATGATATTATGATAAAAGAAAGGTATACGTTATAATAAAACAGCCGGGCTATACCGGCTGTTTTATTATAATCAGTTTGGGCAATAAGCCGACAGCTAATATTTAATTATTTGCCTTTGTTGGTATTGTGAATTTAATAACTATTTGCTAAACCAAACGTTCCTGTTGTGTCTTTTGACCAACCGGCGAAGGGTTGTGATCTAATACTGTAATTAGTTTCTTATAAATTATTGTGTGCTGCTTTCCCAAACTTATTTACCAATGCTGCGGATGATTACAACATGCTTACACATTGCTAACGGTTTTGCTCCGTACCTTCGGATGTTGGTCAAAAGACCAACATTGGCGCTTGCTGAGTAGCCTGGTTCTTTTTAGGGCTTACCAACAAGGGCGAATTACCCATGTCGGCAGAAGTTTAAGCCTTAGCACTACGTTCTTCTCGTAACACATAAAGCTCATCTGTTGTAATGAAATTTGTAAATCCCTTCGAAGCCAATCCTTTAATTAGTTTCTTGTCGCCTGACCAAATTTTACAACGAAACTCTTTTGAATAAGCAACATAATGTGTGTCTTTGGGGTCAACGTCGGCAACAAGTACATCAGCTGAAATCCAGTTTGAAATTTTTATTTGTTCTTCTGAAATAAAACGGATGTCTTTATAAAGATGAAACTCTGCTTCCTGAACTTCTTCAAGTGTCAGCCCTGAAATTTTAATAAGTCTTGGATAATGGTTACGTATTTCAGTTCTTAAAAATTCAGGAGCAATAAAAGTGAAGTATGGTTTTGAGTTAATGAGTAAGTCGCCTATTTTTCCATTTGTATTTAGAATACCGCTAAATACCATATTGGCATCGACAATAAATCTCACTTGATAAAGCGTTTACGATTTTTACTCCACCAGGAAGCATTTACTTCATCAGCTAACTTATCAACGTCAGATTGCTTTGCTTTGCTTTTGGAAGTCGCCTCAAGATATTTCATGTAACCAATTAATCTTTGAAGCCCAAAGCTATCTACAGAAGAAGATAGCGTAATTACAATTTTGTCATTATTTGTGCGCTCAACTAACATGCTTGTAATGTTTACTCCAAAGATAAGATTCTTTGTTGTCTGTTCAAATTGAAAAGCTGTCAAAATGAATTTCTGCCAACGTTTGTATTTCCGCACCCAATCTTAAAAACTTACTGCAATATTCCCAAACTAATCATTATTTCCGAAAGTATTTATCTCGCCAATCGATTAAAAAGTAACCCCACGCTACCATCACATCCCACAATAAAAGCCCCATTGAAAAACTGCTGCCCAATGGATGCCCAGCAAAAGCGGGATCTTCGACCGGATAGGAATGGAAAGCACGAAACGCAGCGCAGCGGAGTGAGTACTTGCAATGGATAGCCGGTAATGAAGTTTTGCTGTTGGTACTGCTGCTGATAGCCCATAATTTTTAACCGATTGCTCCGGGCATTTGGTGGTTTTTTGCCTTTGTTGGCATTGTGAATTTAATAACTATTTGCTAAACCAAACGCCCCGGTTGTGTCTTTTGACCAAGCGGCGAAGCGTTGTAATCTAATGCTGTAATTGGCTTTTTATAAATTATTGTGTGCTGCCTTCCCAAACTTATTTACCAATTCTGTGGATGATTTCAACATGCTTACACATTGCTAAAACCGTTTTGCTTCGTGCCTTCGGATGTTGGTCAAAAGACCAACATCGGCGTTTGTTGAGTAGCCTGGTTCTTTTTAAGACTTACTAACAAGGGCGAAAAAAACCTGTAATCATTACTTATTTCTTACACACCCTGATATACTATCTCCTTTTAATAAAAATTAGTGTAGTTAAATAAACAACTGGCTATTATAAAAGCGGCTGCCTTAGCTTGACTACTTAAAACCTTAAAATGAGAAAAATATTATTACTTACAAGCATGATTATTACTCTTAATTCCATTGCTCAAATACCCACTAATGGATTAGTAGGGTGGTATCCATTTAATGGTAATGCTAATGATGAAAGTGGAAATTCAAATAATGGAATGGTAAACGGAGCTATCCTCACTACGGATAGATTTGGCAATTTAGAAAAAGCTTATTATTTCAAAGGGGTTGATGCCCAAATAAATGTACCTTCTTCAAGTTCAATCTCTAACTTTCCCAATGGGCAAACCTTAGCATTTTGGATGAAAATTTCTGCGTTCCCAACTGATGGCAAGGAACATTACATGATTGATAAGACTGATAATTCAGGTATCCCAAATACAAAATTTTATCAAGCTTTCATTTCCGACTATGGACAGATTGATAATATTGTTTATAGATATGCTGAATCTGCTGCTAGCTCTTCTCAAGGAACTGCGATACCTTTTTCAGGAATTCAACTCGATAAATGGATTCATGTATGTTTTACAACAGACCTAACTATTACTAATACATATATTAATGGTGTACTTTTCCAGACTTATAACCATTATTCCCCTATCGGACTAACAGTAAATCCTTTAATTTTTGGTAATACCAATGGAATTAATAATACAAATGCCCCATATAGCGGCAATCTTGACGATATTGGGATTTGGAATCGTCCTTTAACTCAGGCGGAAATAACTAATCTTTATGATAGTAATTATGGTAATGTTGGGATAGGTATAACGAACCCACAGAGAAAATTGCATGTCAATGATATTATGCGATTAGAGCCACGTAATACTGCTCCTAGCAACCCATCAAAAGGTGATATATATTTTGATGGTATCCTAAATAAGCTACGTGTTTATGATGGTACCACATGGCAAAATTGTTGGTAGTAGTGAACTGCAAATGAAGTCATCTATTAAATATTCTAACAATTTAATTTAAAAGAGAATGAGTAACGAATGCGAAAGAATTTTAGAAATTCTGTCTCCCCTTAAATCAGAAAATAAAAAATGGGAAATAATAGTAGAGTGTGCGTCAAAAATTGGAACGAAAGAATGGCAGTAGAGGATTAAAGAATTAATTGAAAAAATAGAAGCACCAAAAAAAGCTAATTAGAATTTTCTTCCAAGCAACTTCTATCTGCACTCTAATGAGCAAGGTCAGGTCTGCTGGCAGTAATTGATTCATGATCACAACCAAGATAATTTTCATACTTTTAAAATAATAATGTTTTATCCCTGGCAATATAAACCATCGTTTTTAACAAATAAATCGAGCATTTTAATAAATATTTCTTTTGGGCTTAAAAAACAGTGCTACAATTAGCGAATAAAACGACTGCAAAATAATTTTACCATGAAAGTTCGAGCACTGGTTGTAGATGACGAGCACAGCGGAAGAACATCCATATCTATTTTGCTTAAAAAGCATTACTCCTCTTTAACAGAAAAGGTTATAACGGCTTCATCACTTGCGGAGGCCATCGATATAGCCGGCAAGGACAGTTGTGATATTTGTTTTCTTGACATCGAATTACACAATCAATCTGGCTTTGATCTTATTCCACATTTAAATGTGAAAACGAAAGTTGTATTTGTAACTGGTTATTCAGAATACGCCATAAAAGCCATCAAGGCAAAAGCATTTGATTATTTATTAAAACCAGTGAATCCTATTGAATTTAAAGCATGCATGGACAACTACGAAAAGCAGTGGATGAACGGGAATAATAAAAAAAACTACCTGCTGATAAAAGACAAAGGCGAATCGAAACCTATTCACTTTGAAGAAATACAATATATACAGGCAAACGGACCTTACTCATTAATCCCAAATTACGCAATAGCAACATCAAAAGGGTAGTCAAAGACTTTTGAGTAGTTCCAAAGTCCGCTAAACCATGCCCTTCTTTTTTTGCTAAGTGCTATTTTTAATACAAGTTTATCGTTTACTTTTTCGAAGTATGCACCTATTGCAAAATTTCTATATCGCAATGTTGATAATGTTTTTTGTGTTTTTTCCTGAAGCACAAATGTTCTAAAAAGCGCCATTAAATTA
>JACMOW010000278.1 GCA_014377775.1 Pedobacter sp.
ACAAAATGTGTTGCAAAGTTTAGGCGGGCCATTCGGCGCAGTTATTGTAAAAGATGGAAAAGTAATTGCTAAAAGTGCCAATAAAGTAATATCAAGTAATGACCCAACCGCACATGCGGAAATAGCTGCCATTCGATTGGCATGCAAAAAATTGAAGACCTTTGATTTATCAGATTGCATCGTATATACCAGTTGCGAACCATGCCCGATGTGCCTAGGCGCTTTATACTGGGCAAAAGTGGATACCATTTATTATGGCAATACGAAAGCAGACGCCGCGTCGATTAACTTCGACGATCAGTTTATTTACGAAGAGTTGAAAAAAACATTGGATCAGCGGAAATTACCCATCAAGCAATTGCTTAGAGAGGAAGCGCAACAGGCCTTTAAACTTTGGGAAGAATCGGGAATGAAGACTGAATATTAGCTCCCTTTCGTCAATCCAATCCCTTACCGTTTTTTCTCTCATTTACTTTTTTGTTTTTCCCAGGTGTTAACAAATAAAAAAACCACATTTGGATCGTTGCCGTACTTATCAACCACACCATGTTGCCCTTCTTTCTCCAAATCAGCATAGTAGATTTCAAACGGAGTTGTGCCTTGATATCCTAATTTCAAATCCGCTTTTAATTGCGAATTACCCTGTCCATTTTTGATAAATCGCTCTGCATACTTTATAGATTCATCTATTTTACCCGCTTAGCCAAAAACTTTATGAAAAATGTATTAAGTTCAGGACTATTAAAATTTTGTGCAGTTACCATACTTTCCACAGCTACCAAAGCTTGATCTGTCTTTTCTAATGATTCTAAGATGCTGATGTAGTGTAAGCAGGTAATTATTAACATATTTTACTTTTAGTTTGGAATCTAACTCAAATGCTTTAGCGTAAGATGCTAATGCTCGCTTCTTTACTCCCTTTAGCTAAAGTAATCATCATATCTAATTCCTTAACTGTTCCATCTGCGGTTCCGCTAAAACCAACTTTCCTAAAGCGAATATTCCCGTTTCCATCTACAATAAACTTTGTTGGGATACCTTCCACTTTATACTGCTCAATTACGTCAAATTTGCTTGGATCTTTTATATTTTTTGTGTCTAACAATACGTTAAACGTGTAATTTGGATTGGCAGCCATCCAATCTTTTACTAATTTCTCTCTATTTTCTTCATTTTGCCACGTATTTATAAACACGAACGCCACATTGGGATCATTTTTATACTTATCAACTGCCTTTTGCATGCCTGGAAACGATGCAATACAAGGCCCACACCATGTAGCCCAATAATCCACAATAACTACTTTGCCTTTTAAAGCGGCTAAAGAAACTTTTTCTCCTTTAAGATTGGCTAACGTAAACTTTGGAGCAGGCATGTTAATCATCTCTTTCATAAATTTAGCCTTGTCTTTTTCTATTGCGTCTCTTTCTAAAACTGCATAATACGCCTCAAATGACTGCGATCCCTTGTATACCGACTTTAAATCAGCCTTCATCTGCTCTGTTCCTTGCCCCTCTTTAATAAACCGTTCTGCATAGGTAATCACTTTATCCTTCTGTCCGGCTTTTGCTAAGAAAGAAACATATCTTGCGTTCATTTCTGAGTTTGCAAATTTATTTTGAGTTACCGCAAGTTCTTGAAATTTCAATGCCTCTGCACTTTTACCCAAATGATCTAGCAAAACGGCATAAGTATCAGAATACATCGCATAACTATTCGTTAAGTCCGCTAAATATTCTTCTTTCGAAGTATATGACGCTGGCATAGTACCGCCCTTCGCTGCCTCAATTAAATCAAGAGATTTTTTAGAAATTTTAGCTGCAAATTCTACGTTTTCTTTTTTCTCTGCACCAGCCCAAGCGTAACTATTATAAAGTTGAGCCAAGGTCATTTTATTTTCAATTTTATTTGCGTATTCTTCAAACTTCAAATTGTTTTTTGCTAGGCTATAAGCGGAAGCAATGGCAGCATAAAAACCAGCAGTTTTAGTAGCATCCAAATTAAAGTCTTTGATAAGTGCATATAATTTCTCCTCCTTCTTAGCGGCATCTTTCTCGCTGTAGATCGCATTAGCTGCCTGATTATATACATAGGTTCCTTTCGGATATTTTGCTTTTACAATGGTATAAACAGAATCGGCTAAAGGTTTTTTCCTTATTGTATTATATAAAGCTGCCATCCGGAGAAAGTCGGCCTCAGAAGATGCATTCATACCAGCAATTTCACTCGTCACCACTTTCTCAGCATTAACCTTATCCATACTATATAGCAGCATAAAGTAAGCCGTACCGTTGGTGTTTTTTAGTTTTGAGTCGGTATCAAAAGCTTTTTCAAAAGCAGCTACAGCCCTAGGTTTATCTACATCAACCCCTGCAAAAGCTTTGCCCATACCATTGTAAAATTGAGCATCCCAATAATGAGCCATAGCTGTAGGTTTACCATCTTTATAAAAAAGTGTGTAATATCCTTTCGGATTTACATCCTTAGTTTCATCTGCAGAAAAAGTAAATACCGCAATTGCTGTACTATCTGCTGGCGTAAAATTGCCCTTGTAAATAGCCCCCTGTTTAGTTAGTGGAAGGTTAAGCACTTTTTGTTTATTGTTGATAAATGTATAAGCAACACACTTTACATTGGCCAATTTATCCAGACTACCACCAACAGGATCATATTGAAATGATAAAGGCTTGCCTGCCTCTGGTGTATTGGTGGCGAATGTAACATTTTGCGCATCTGCATCAAATAATGCAACAGCAAATACCAAGCTTAAGAATAGTTTTTTCATTGAATTATAGTTTAGGTTATGATAAATTACGTGCATAATCAGCAAAAGTTTAACTAAATGTATAGTTTAATTTTTAAAATTCCAAATAATTTCCATTTAAAAACCTAATATTCAAAAAATTAGCGGAATGGTTTTTGATTACCTTTGATAATGAATACGTATGAAGAGCAGGCTAATTTAGAACTCCAGCTATGGAAAATTGAATTGATGAAAAAACCATCAATACTTAGCAAACTTGCATTAAAAGTTCAAACTAAGATTAACAGCTACATTCCTACTAAAGTGCATAAGGCAATTACTTTAACTATAAAACAAATGGTAAAAGCTGTTTTATTTGGTTCAACTTACACTACATCGGCTACGCCGGATGAAAGCATGAGTTTATTGCATAGAGAAGCCTTGGTAAAAGCAAAAATAGGTTCTTATAGTAAAACAGGGGCTGCCGAGGGTGGAATTACTGGCGCAGGAGGATTTTTAATGAGCATGGCCGATTTCCCGATCCTAATTGGAATTAAGCTAAAAATGTTATTTGAAATTGCGGCGTTGTATGGTCTTAGTGTTAAAGATTATCGAGAACGCTTATACATCTTACATATTTTCCAATTGGCATTTTCAAGTAAAAAAGGGGCTCAGAATATATTTCAACAAATGCAAAATTGGGACGAGAAGCTGATTGTTTTACCCGAAAATGCCGATCAATTCGACTGGCAAAATTTTCAGCAAGAATATCGGGATTATATCGACCTGGCAAAACTTGCGCAATTGTTACCTGTTGTGGGCGCCGCTGTTGGTGCGGTAGCAAATTATCAGTTGATTAAAAAATTGGGGGAAACAGCAATGAATTCATATAGGTTGAGGATTTTGAAGTTCGCAAGTCCAGAAGACCGAGAGTCCGAAAATCGTTGAAATTAAAGGTATTTAAGTCAATTTCCTAAGTCATATTTTTCACACTTTCAAACTATTCTTCAAACATCCCACCAATCAAATCATCGGTTTCTCTCCTGTCTTTTTTGGTAGGCCTACCCGTTCCCCTATCTCGTTTTAAATTTGGCGCATGGAATATCGATTTAAAGGCATGCGTTTCTTCAACCGGTGTTAAATCTTTGTACTTGGTAATGGCAATTTTTGCTTCAACACGGTTATAAAGTAATTCGACTACCTCGATTATTTTTTTCTCTATCCCCTTCGAAACCTGATACACCTCTCCAACTTTTACAATGGCCGAAGGTTTTAAATTTTGCCCGTTAAATTTTATCCTTCCTGCTTTACAAGCATCAGTAGCTAGACTGCGTGTTTTGAACAATCGTATTGCCCAGAGGTACTTATCAATTCTTAATTTTTCTGTCGCCGTCATAAAAGTCAAAAGTAGTGAATTGGTTTGTTGGTTTGTTGGTATTTAGTTGTTTAGTTCAATAATTATCAAATCAAAGCGCTTTAATAGATAAAAATCGTTTATTTTGTAGAAAATTAAAAATACCATGATCGAAGATTTAAAAAAGCTGATAGAAGCCGCTTGGGAAGACAAAACTTTATTAGCCTATAGCGAATATTGCGAAGCTATTGATGTCGTTATAAAAAAACTGGACGCTGGCGAATTGCGGGTTGCAGAGCCAATATTAAATACTTGGGGAATTAATGAGTGGGTGAAGAAAGCGGTAATTATGTACTTCCCCATCAGAGAAATGAAAGAAATTAAAGTTGGTCCTTTTGTTTACCACGATAAAATGGATCTAAAAATGGATTATAAAGCTACCGGTGTGCGTGTAGTTCCAATGGCGAGCGCTCGCTATGGTTCATACTTAGCAAAAGGTGTAATTATGATGCCATCTTATGTAAATATTGGCGCTTATGTAGATGAGGGTACCATGGTTGATACTTGGGCTACAGTAGGTTCTTGTGCCCAAATAGGCAAACGTGTGCACTTAAGCGGCGGTGTGGGCATTGGCGGGGTTTTAGAGCCCATACAAGCTGCTCCTGTAATTATTGAAGATGACTGCTTTATTGGTTCAAGAGCAATTGTGGTTGAGGGGGTTAGAGTAGAAAGAGAAGCCGTATTGGGCGCAAACGTAGTATTAACGGCCTCAACAAAAATTATTGATGTAACAGGCTCAACGCCGATTGAATATAAAGGGATTGTGCCTTCTCGCTCGGTAGTAATACCCGGTTCGTATACTAAAAAATTCCCTGCTGGCGAATTTCAAGTACCTTGTGCATTGATTATTGGTAAGCGTAAAGAATCGACCGATAAAAAGACATCACTTAACGATGCTTTGAGAGAAAATAACGTAGCGGTTTAAGCAGAAAGGTGAAAGCTCAAAGCGAAAAGGTGAAAGCGAGCTCTCAGCTCAGAATAGGATTCGATGGTAAACGTGCGGCAAATAATTTAACCGGACTTGGTAATTACAGTCGTTCGTTGATTGAACAGCTAGCCAATCAATTTCCAGAAAATCAATATTATGTTTATACGCCAAAAATAAAGCCTAACATTCGAAAATACTCATTATTCTCGAAAGAAAACGTTAAACTCGAATTACCTCCAAAAAATAGCACCTCCCCAATTTGGAGAAGTGTTGGAGTCGTTTTGCAGCTAATGCGTGATAAAATTACGCTATTTCATGGCCTTAGTCACGAAATTCCATTCGGACTAAAAGAAAATGGAATAAAAAGTATCGTTACTATTCACGATTTAATTTTTCTGATAAAGCCGCACTATTATAAATTTTTTGATCGTATCATTTATAAGTACAAGAGTAAATACGCGTGCAACCATGCAGATCAGATCATAGCAATTAGCGAACAAACAAAAAAAGATGTCGTACATTTCTATCAGATAAATCCCACCAAAATTGATGTCATTTATCAAAGCTGCAACGATCAATTTAAAAAACTGCTCGGTGAAAACGAAAAAGAATTTATTCGGAAAAAGTATCATCTTCCAAAAAAATATCTTCTAAATGTGGGCACCATTGAAGTTAGAAAAAATCTTTTGCTGATCATTAAAGCACTACCATTTATTGAACAATCGTATCCCTTAGTAGTGATCGGAAAAGAAACTTCCTATAAAAATTTAGTAAAAAAAGAAATTGAAAAACTAAGTTTACATACGAGGGTGATTTTTTTACATGACGTACCTTTTAGTGACTTACCAGCAATTTATCAATCAGCAAGCGTATTTATCCTCCCCTCTCGCTATGAAGGCTTTGGCATTCCGATAATCGAAGCTTTATATGGGAATGTTCCTGTTATCGCAACTACAGGCTCTTGTTTAGAGGAAGCCGGTGGGCCCGATAGCCTTTATGTTTCCCCTGATGATGAGGAAAGTTTAGCAAACGCAGTTAACAAAGTTTTATGCGACGAAGATTTGCAACAAAAAATGAAACGTGTTGGTATGGAATATGTACAACGATTTAACAATGAAGTGATAAGTAAACGATTAATGGAATGTTACCTAAAAACAATTAGTACATGAAGGTAGCTGGCTTTACTTTTATCCGCAATGCGGTTAAAAATGATTACGCTATTGTAGAAGCCATAACTTCTATACTATCAATTTGTGATGAATTTATTGTAGCACATGGTAATTCAGAAGACGATACGCTTCGTTTAATCGAAAGCATCAACTCTCCAAAAATTAAAATTATTCAAACCATTTGGAATGACGAATTAAGAGAAGGCGGACGAACATTTGCAGAAGAAACAAATAAGGCTTTTAAAGCAATAAGTGCTGATATGGATTGGGCATTTTATATTCAGGGTGATGAATGTGTACATGAAAAGTATCTAGAAACCATCAAAAATGAAATGCAAATTTGCTTAAACAAAAAAGAAATAGAAGGGTTATTGTTTAATTACACCCATTTTTATGGTTCGTACGATTTTTTTGCGCACTCCCGCCGATGGTACAGAAGGGAAGTTAGAATTATAAAAAATCTACCCGGCATGCACTCTTATAAAGATGCGCAAGGTTTTAGATACAATGATCGAAAAATAAAAGTAAAACACATTGATGCTTACATTTATCATTATGGGTGGGTAAAACCACCAACGGGTTTAAATACCAAAGTTCGAAACTTTAATCAGTTTTATACTACAAACGACCAATGGATTGAGGAAACATATCCCGCATTTGCTGAGTTTGATTATGAAAATGCCGATCAGCTGTTTAAATTTACAGAAGCGCACCCAAAAGTAATGGAAGAAAGAATTGTAAAAAGCAATTGGACATTTAATTTCGATCCAACAACAACTCAACAAAAACTTCCTTTTAGAAGAAAGCTATTGGCTTGGTTTGAGCGAATAACAGGAATTAGACCTTTCGAATATAAAAATTATACTAAAATAGCTTAAACATGGTGGAAGCGAAAAAGAGCATTTCTGTTGTTTTACCAAATTATAATGGTAAAAATTTAATGGAAATGTATATCCCTTCAACCATTGAGGCACTAAATTTCAGTAAAATTGATTACGAATTTATTATCATAGACGATTGCTCTACAGATAATTCTATTGCTTTTATAGAAGAAACCTATCCTGATATTATTGTTTTAAAGAACAAGAGCAATAATGGCTTCTCATTTACCTGTAACCAAGGCATTCAAACTGCTACCAAAGATTTGATTTTCCTATTAAACTCAGACGTAAAGCTTACGCCTAATTATTTTGAAAATCAATTGCATTATTTTAATCTAGAAAGCACTTTTGGCGTAATGGGCCGAATTATGAATTTTGATGGTAAAAGGATTGAAGATGCTGCCAGAGCACCTTATTATAAAGGAGCTAAATTTAAGGCCAATACATTTTATTATGTCGAAAATAGTAAGGAACCTATGCTAACCTGCTATCTTTCTGGGGCCAATGCGCTAATCAATCGCCGTAAACTAGTAGAATTAAGCGGTTTTAATGAAATTTACTCGCCCTTTTATTTTGAAGATTTCGACCTTGGTTTGCGCGCTTGGCAAATGGATTGGTTTTTATATTATGAGCATCAATCTATTTGCTACCACCAGGTTAGCTCTTCTACTAACAAAATGAATAAGTCAAATTTTGTAAAAATCATTTATCATAGAAACAGCCTGATATTACAAAGTATACATTTAAAAGGGATTAGAAGAAAATTATGGTTTTTGCAAGTATTTACCAGCACTTTAACAGGTCACTTAATTAAAGGGGAATTTTGGGTTTTCAAAAGCATTCACCTTTTCTTGAACATGCACAATGAAATATTAAAATCAAGATCAGCCATTGGCAACATTTCTGGAAAGCGAAATTTAGATGATATTATTTCAATTATAAAGCAATCTTTAGAAGGAAAAAGCATAAAATGGCTATAATAAATTAACATGATGAAAGCAGAAATTAATAAGGCCTTAGAAGTACTAAAAAAGGGTGGTGTAATCCTGTATCCAACTGATACAGTTTGGGGTTTAGGCTGTGATGCCCTAAATGAAGAAGCTGTTGCTAAAATCAATACTATAAAGGGACGGGCTAGCGATAAAAGTTTTATTCTCTTATTAAATACAGTTAATCAACTGCAAAGTTATGTAGCCGAAATACCAGATGTTGCCTACGAATTAATTGAGTATGCAGAAAATCCGTTAACCATTGTATTTTCTGAAGCAAAAAATGTAGCAGAAAATGTAATTAATGCAGATGGTAGTGTGGGCATTCGGGTGGTGAAGCATGCTTTCTGTGAAGAATTGATTCACCGGTTTCGTAGACCAATTACTTCAACTTCGGCCAACATATCTGGTGAGCCTACCCCACATTTTTTTGATGAAATTGCACAAGAGATCATTGATTCGGTTGATTATGTGGTAGATTTTGAACAAGAACTTAGGGTAGTAAAAAAACCTTCCACGATAATAAAACTAGGGCCATCTGGGCAATTTGAATTTATTCGGAAGTAATTTTACTATTTTTACAATTCTTTGTCATCCAACGCACAGCGAAGGATCTTATTATGCAAAAATTTTTACAAAACCCCATATTTAATGTGCTAGCCACATTAGCAGAACAAACAAAAACAGAAGTATTTGTAATTGGAGGTTTTGTACGTGATCTTTTTTTAAATCGTCCATCAAAAGACATCGACATCTTAGTGATCGGAAACGGGATAGCATTTGCCGAAGAAGTTGGGCTTAAATTAAAAGCTAAAGTTGCCGTATTTAAAAATTTCGGCACAGCCATGCTAAAATATGGAGATCTTGAAATTGAATTTGTGGGCGCACGAAAAGAATCTTATCGTGCCGACTCTCGCAAACCCATCGTAGAAAATGGTACATTAGCAGACGACCAGCTGCGCAGAGACTTTACCATCAACGCTTTAGCAATATCATTAAATAAAATTAATTATGGCGAAGTTGTTGATCCATTTGATGGGCTAACAGATTTAAATCAACAATTAATTCGTACCCCATTAGACCCAACAATAACCTTTTCTGATGATCCATTACGGATGATGAGGGCCATTCGCTTTGCTACGCAGCTAAATTTCGAGATCGATCAACAGTCCCTTGAAGCCATAAAAATTCAGAAAGAGCGAATAAGTATTGTTTCAAAAGAAAGAATTACCGACGAGCTTAATAAAATTATCCTAGCAAAAACCCCATCCATCGGCTTCAAACATTTATTCGACACTGGTCTTTTACATCTCATTTTTCCTCAAATGGCCGCTTTATACGGCGTTGAAATTATTAAAGGAAAGGGGCATAAAGATAATTTTTATCACACCTTGCAGGTTTTGGATAACATTTGTGAACATACCGATGATTTGTGGTTAAGATGGGCTGCAATTTTACACGACATTGCCAAACCCCCCACCAAAAGATTTGAAGAGGGGCATGGTTGGACTTTCCATGGTCATGAAGATAAAGGCGCGAGAATGGTTCCTCAAATTTTTGCACAATTAAAGCTTCCACTTAATGAGAAAATGAAGTTTGTTCAAAAATTAGTACAATTACACTTGCGTCCAATCGTTTTGGCGCAAGAAACAATTACCGACTCAGCAGTACGGCGATTACTTTTCGAAGCTGGTGAAGAAATTGAAAGCTTAATGATTTTGTGTAACGCCGATGTAACTACAAAGAATGAGTATAAAATTAAAAAGTATCGCAACAACTTTGAATTGGTTAAGCAAAAACTAAAAGACGTTGAAGAGCGAGATCAACTCAGAAACTGGCAGCCCCCAATAAGTGGAAATGATATTATGCAAACTTTTGGACTACAGGCAGGTAGAGAAGTTGGCATCTTAAAAAATGCAATTCGCGAAGCCATTTTGGAAGGTGAAATTGCAAATAGCTACGAAGAAGCCTTCAATTTTATGAAACAAAAAGCCAAAGAGTTAGGTTTAAATGTTATTATCAACTGAAAATATATTTTATTTCTTTAATTTTACAACGAGAAACAGCATAACGAATGGCAATTTATAGATTTAAAATTTCTTTTGAAGATTTTGACGATGTAGTGAGAGAGATAGATATTAAAACTACCCAAACTTTTGAAGACCTGCACCGAGCGTTCCATCGCTCAACTGGATATGATGCAGAAAAATCATCATCATTTTATATAAGTACAGACAACTGGATAAAAGGAGATGAAATTGCCATATTACCCAATCAACGTAAAATAGACAATGGTGTTACGCTTATGGAGAAAGCAAAGCTAAGTAGCTTTGTTGAAGACCCGCATCAAAAATTTTATTACATCTACAATTTTGAGCGCCCGTTTGATTTTCATGTTGAGCTGATTAAAATAATACTAGAGAACGATCCCAATATTGAATATCCTTTTGTTGTTAAAAGTACCGGTGAAGTACCAAAAATAATCGATAAAAATAATTTAGGCGCATTTGCGGTAACTACAGCAGTTGCTTCTAGCGAATTTGATTTTCTGAATGAGCTGAACTTTGTACCAGAAGACACTGAAGAGCTGGAGGCTATGGGTGGCAGAGGTATTAATGCCCCAGAAATTGATGAGCAAAGCGAAGAGGAAGAAGAGAAAGACGATTTTGCCGATAGTGATGATTTTGAAGAAGATTTTGGAAGTGCAGGTAAAGAAGAGGATTACTAACACATTAATTGTAATTGTAGGGCCTACTGCAATTGGTAAAACTGTGTTAGCTATTGAATTAGCTAAGTTTTATCATACAGAAATTATCTCAGCAGATTCTCGCCAGTTTTTTAGGGAAATGAATATTGGCACAGCAAAGCCTTCAAAAGATGAATTGGCAACTGCAAAACATCATTTTATCGATTCGCATAGTGTAAAAACTCTTTTTAACACAGGCGATTTTGAGCTCGAAGCCTTGAAATTGATGGAAGAGTTATTTAAAAAGTATGCTGTTTTAATCATGGTAGGCGGATCGGGATTATATATCGATTCGGTTTGCAAAGGATTAGATAAATTGCCAGAAATAGATTTGAATATTCGAGAGCAATTAAACCAACAATTTGAAAGTGAAGGAATAGTTCCTATACAAAATCAGCTAGCAACGGCAGACCCAGCCTATTTCGCAAAAGTTGATCAATCAAATCCTCAAAGAATGATTAGGGGCTTAGAAGTTTTTCTATCTACAGGTAAAAAAATTTCCTCATTCTTAACTGCTCATAAAAAAGAGCGATCTTTTAACATCATTAAAATTGGCTTAAATACCAATAGAACCCTGCTATATGACCGTATAAACCAAAGGGTAGATACAATGATGGACGAAGGTTTGCTCGATGAGGTTAAAGCGCTAACCCCTTATCGGCAATATAATGCCCTTCATACGGTTGGTTATTCAGAACTATTTGACTACCTCGACGGAAAAACAGATTTATCTTCCGCCGTTGCGATGATTAAACAAAACACTCGCCGCTTTGCCAAACGCCAGTTAACCTGGTTTAGAAGAGATGAAAATACGAAGTGGTTTGAACCCAATCATGTTAAAGAAATTATTTCCTTTTCAACTACAAAGATACAAAGCACACAAAGTTAGGCTCAAATCTTTGTGACCCTCGTAGTTAGCGCCTAAGCCTGCGCTGTTGGTCCGCCAAAATTTAACGGGAAACCTACCGCTTCCTCATGCATTTTAATCTTTCCGTTCGCAGCTTCAAACTTCTCAATATTATCTTGCATTGCTTGCATTAATCGCTTTGCATGCTCGGGTGTTAAAATAATCCTCGATTTAACTTTAGCTTTTGGCAAGCCTGGCATTACGCGAATAAAATCTAATACAAATTCTGTATTGGAGTGAGTTATGATGGCTAAATTAGAAAATATACCCTCAGCAATTTCTTCAGATAATTCTATATTGATTTGATTGTCGTTCTGTTGTTCTTCCATAATTTCAAATATAAAAAAAAGTCCCCTCAATTACGAGAGGACTTTACTATTCAATTGGATAAAATTATGCTTCTACTTCTTCTTCAGCTTTAGATGCTAATAATTTATCGTATTCTTCTTGAGAACCTACAATAATACGCTCGTAGCCACGTACACCAGTACCTGAAGGAATCAAGTGACCAACGATTACGTTTTCTTTCAAGCCTAACATATTATCACGTTTACCGGCGATAGCTGCCTCATTTAACACCTTAGTGGTTTCCTGGAAGGAAGCAGCAGAGATGAATGATTTAGTACCCAACGATGCTCTAGTGATCCCTTGTAAAATTGAACTCGCTGTTGCAGGTTTTGCATCACGCACTTCAATTTGTTTCAAATCTTTACGCTTCAATTGAGAATTTTCGTCTCTTAATTTACGTAGAGATAAGATTTGACCAGGTTTAACTGTATTCGAATCGCCTGCTTCTATGACTACTTTTTTGTCGTAGATATCATCGTTTTCTATCATAAAGTCCCAACGATCAACAGAGTCATTTTCTAAGAAACGCGTATCACCCGGATCTTCGATATGTACTTTCTGCATCATCTGGTGTACAATTACTTCAAAATGCTTGTCGTTAATTTTCACACCTTGCAAACGATAAACCTCTTGTATACCATTTACCAAGTATTCTTGTACAGCCGCAGGGCCTTTAATTGCTAAAATATCGGCCGGAGAAATTGATCCATCCGATAACGGCATACCTGCTTTCACAAAGTCGTTATCCTGTACCAAAATATGTTTAGACAATGGCACTAGATATTTTTTAACTTCTCCGTCTTTCGATTCGATGGTCATCTCGCGATTACCACGTTTTACACCACCTAAAGTTACTACACCATCAATTTCAGTTACTACAGCTGGATTAGATGGGTTACGCGCTTCGAATAATTCGGTTACACGTGGTAAACCACCTGTAATATCTCGAGTTTTACCCGTTGCACGAGGTATTTTAACTAAAATCTGACCCGTTTGAACTGCTTCACCTTCCTCAATGGCAATGTGGGCACCTACTGGGATGTTATAGTTTCTAATCAGTTCACCCTTTTTATCTACTACCTGAATAGCTGGATTTTTAGTTTTATCACGTGTATCGATAATTACTTTCTCACGGTGACCAGTTTGCTCATCTGACTCTTCACGGAAGGTTACACCCTCTATGATCGCATCAAAGTGAATTTTACCAGCAAACTCGGAGATAATAACTGCATTATATGGATCCCATGAACAGATTTTATCCCCTTTAGCAATTTTATCGCCTTCTTTAACAAATAAGAAAGCACCATAAGGAATGTTATTGGTTACAATTACCTTACCAGTTCCTGGCTCCGTAATTTTAAACTCACCAGAACGACCCAATACAATATCTGTTTTACCATTTTCTGTGGTAGTTTCAACTGTGCGTAAGTTTTCAAATTCGATCACACCATCAAATTTAGCATTGATCTGAGATTCTGCAGCAATGTTTGAAGCAGTACCACCCACGTGGAAAGTACGTAAGGTTAACTGTGTGCCCGGCTCACCGATAGATTGTGCAGCAATTACACCAACGGCCTCACCTCTTTGAACACGTTTACCAGAAGCCAAGTTACGACCATAACAAAGCGAACAAACGCCTCTTTTATTTTCGCAAGTTAACACCGAACGAATTTCGATACCTTCTAATGGAGAGTCTTCAATTGTTTTAGCAATCTCTTCAGTAATGTCAAGACCCGCACCAACCAATAACTTTCCATCTAAAGGATTGAATACATCATGTAGTGAAATACGACCTAAAATTCTGTCATATAACGGCTCAACAATATCTTCATTATCTTTTAATGCGGTAGTATACATACCTCTTAAAGTACCACAATCTACTGCATTCACGATCATATCTTGTGCAACGTCGTGCAAACGACGCGTTAAGTAACCTGCATCTGCAGTTTTTAACGCCGTATCTGCCAAACCTTTACGCGCACCGTGCGTAGAGATAAAGTATTCTAATACCGATAACCCTTCTTTAAAGTTAGATAAAATCGGGTTTTCAATAATCTCACCACCAGAACCTGATTTTTGAGGCTTAGCCATTAAACCACGCATACCGCAGAGCTGACGAATTTGCTCTTTCGAACCACGAGCGCCAGAATCAAGCATCATGTAAACCGAGTTAAAACCTTGGTTATCGCTAGATAATTGAGTCATTACGAATGACGTTAAGCGGTTGTTAATACGTGTCCAAATATCAATAATTTGGTTGTAACGCTCGTTGTTGGTAATGAAACCCATGTTATAGTTGTTTCTTACCTCTTCAACTTCAGCGGCAGCTTGCGCTAGTAATGTATGTTTTTCTACAGGAATATTTACATCCATTAAGTTAAACGATAAACCACCTTGGAATGCCATTCTGAAACCTAATTCTTTGATATCATCTAAGAACCTTGCAGAACGCGCCATACCCGTCATCTTAACCACCTCACCAATAATATCCCTTAGTGATTTTTTAGTTAACAATTCATTGATATAACCTACTTCTTCTGGCACCATTTGGTTAAATAGTATTCTACCAACAGTGGTTTCAGTTAATTTATTTACAATCGTTCCATCTTCTTGTTTTACATTTACTTTTACTTTAATAAAAGCATGCAAATCAATTTGTTTCTCGTTATAAGCAATAATTACTTCTTCTGGAGAATAGAAACTAAAATCTTGTCCTTTTACAACACGAGTTTCGTCGGTTCTACGGCCTTTAGTAATATAATAAAGACCTAAAACCATATCCTGAGATGGAACCGTAATTGGTGTACCATTTGCAGGGTTTAGAATGTTGTGTGCGGCAAGCATTAATACTTGGGCTTCCAAAATTGCGGCATGACCTAAAGGTAAATGCACGGCCATCTGGTCACCATCAAAATCCGCGTTAAACGCTGTACAAACTAAGGGGTGCAATTGAATTGCTTTACCTTCGATTAAACGAGGTTGGAAAGATTGGATACCTAACCTGTGCAACGTAGGCGCACGATTTAATAATACAGGGTGTCCTTTCAATACGTTTTCAAGGATATCCCATACCAATGGATCTTTTCTATCTACAATTTTCTTAGCAGATTTAACCGTTTTCACTATTCCTCTTTCTATCATTTTACGAATGATAAATGGCTTGAATAGCTCGGCAGCCATATCTTTTGGTAAACCGCATTCGTGTAATTTAAGGTTTGGACCTACAACAATTACTGAACGGGCAGAATAATCTACACGTTTACCTAATAAATTCTGACGGAAACGACCTTGTTTACCTTTCAAAATATCTGAAAGTGATTTTAAGGCACGATTACCTTCAGTTTTAACTGCATTTACTTTACGTGAGTTATCGAATAACGAATCTACAGCTTCCTGCAACATCCTTTTTTCATTACGTAAAATAACTTCTGGTGCTTTAATCTCGATCAAACGTTTTAAACGGTTGTTACGGATAATCACACGACGATATAAATCGTTCAAATCTGAAGTTGCAAAACGACCACCTTCTAGCGGAACTAAAGGACGTAATTCTGGCGGAATAACCGGAACGATTTTAATAATCATCCACTCTGGGTTATTCTCAATACGTGTTCTAGCACCACGGAATGCTTCTACAACTTGAAGGCGTTTTAAGGCCTCATTTTTACGTTGTTGGGAAGTTTCATTTGCTGCTTGGTGACGTAAATTGTACGATAAAGTATCTAAGTCTATACGTTTCAATAAATCTTCTAATGCTTCAGCACCCATTTTGGCGATGAATTTATTAGGATCTTTATCATCTAAATATTGATTCTCCTTTGGTAATTTATCTAAGATATCTAAATATTCTTCTTCCGTTAGGAAGTCCATGTAATTGATACCTTGATCGGACATTAAACCAGACTGGATTACTACATAACGTTCGTAGTAAATAATCAGGTCTAATCTTTTGGTAGGTAAACCTAAAAGATATCCGATTTTGTTTGGTAACGATCGGAAATACCAGATATGCGCAACAGGAACCACCAAATTGATGTGTCCCATACGCTCTCTACGTACTTTTTTCTCAGTTACCTCAACACCACAACGGTCGCAAACGATCCCTTTATAACGGATACGCTTGTATTTACCGCAATGACATTCGTAATCTTTTACCGGACCAAAAATACGCTCGCAGAACAAACCATCACGTTCAGGTTTGTAGGTACGATAATTGATCGTCTCAGGTTTTAACACCTCACCACTTGAACGCTCTAAGATATTCTCAGGCGACGCCAAGCTAATGGTTATCGAGGTGAAATTGCTTTTTAATTTATTATCCTTTTTGTAAGACATAGCTCTTTTGTTTTTAGTATTTAGTAGCTAGTATCAAGTATCGAGATTGAGCTAAACGCCCTGTCTTGATACTCGATACTCAATACTTGATACTTTAGTCTAACGTAATATCTAAACCTAAACCTCTTAACTCGTGCACCAACACATTAAATGATTCTGGTACACCTGGAGTAGGTAGGTTTTCGCCTTTAACAATGGCTTCGTAGGTTTTCGCTCTTCCAACAACATCATCCGATTTAACGGTCAAGATTTCTTGCAGAATATTAGCTGCACCGAATGCCTCTAATGCCCAAACCTCCATCTCACCAAAACGCTGACCACCGAATTGTGCTTTACCACCCAACGGCTGTTGTGTAATTAATGAGTATGGTCCGATAGAACGAGCGTGCATCTTATCATCAACCATGTGACCCAGTTTAAGCATATAAATAATACCTACTGTTGTTGGTTGATCAAATTTCTCGCCAGTTAAACCATTGTGTAAGTACGTTCTTCCAGAAGCAGGAACTCCAGCTTTAGCAATCCATTCTTCCACCTCATGGTGCTTAGCGCCATCAAAAATTGGTGTTGCAAATTTAACACCCAATTCTTTTCCAGCCCATGCCAATACAGTTTCGTAGATCTGACCTAAGTTCATACGTGAAGGTACACCCAATGGGTTCAACACGATATCAACAGGTGTTCCATCTTCAAGAAACGGCATATCTTCGTCACGAACGATACGGGCAACAATACCCTTATTACCGTGGCGACCTGCCATCTTATCACCTACTTTTAATTTACGTTTTTTAGCTACATAAACTTTTGCCATTTGAACAATTCCTGAAGGCAATTCATCACCTACGCTAATTGCAAATTTATCGCGTTTATAAGCACCTAATTCTTCATTTACACGAATACCATAATTGTGTAATAACAACTTAATCTGATCGTTTTTATCATCATCAGTTGTCCACTTGTACGGATTAATATGTGCATACTCAAGGTCTGCCAATATTTTTTGCGTAAACTTAGCGCCTTTAGCGATTAATAATTCCTTGTACACGTTAAATACACCTTGTGATGTTTTACCGTTAACAATTTGGAACATTTTATCAACTAATTCGTTTTTAAGGTTCTCTGTAGCTAAATTATATCTCTTATCTAATTTCTCAATCGCTGACTTTTCTTCTGCTTTAGTCGTTTTCTTAGCTCTTGAGAATAATTTTGTATCAATTACCACACCTTTAATTGAAGGTGGAGTTTTCAATGAAGCATCTTTAACATCACCGGCTTTATCACCAAAGATGGCACGAAGTAATTTCTCTTCTGGTGAAGGATCAGACTCTCCTTTTGGCGTAATTTTACCAATTAGGATATCGCCTTCTTTAACTTCGGCACCGATACGGATAATACCGTTTTCATCCAAATCTTTAGTCGCTTCCTCAGAAACGTTAGGGATATCTGGCGTTAATTCCTCTTCACCACGTTTTGTATCACGTACTTCTAATTCAAATTCTTCAATATGTAAAGAGGTAAAAATATCATCTCTAACAATGCGTTCGTTAATTACAATCGCATCTTCAAAATTATATCCTTGCCAAGGCATGAAAGCAACTTTTAAGTTTCTTCCTAATGCCAATTCTCCATTTTCAGTTGCATAACCTTCGCAAAGCACCTGACCTTTAGTTACTTTTTCGCCTTTTTTAACAATTGGCTTTAAGTTGATACAAGTATTCTGATTGGTTTTTTTGAACTTCGTTAATCTATATGTTTTGCTATCACCTTCAAAAGAAACAAAACGATCTGCATCGTTACGTACGTATTTAATGGTGATTTC
>JACMOW010000279.1 GCA_014377775.1 Pedobacter sp.
ACTAAGTACTAAAACCCTATCTTTACACCAATATGATGCAAGTTTTTGAAACCAAAAGTAAGGTAATTATTACCTGCAATAAAAGGCTCTCGCCTTATTTACAAGATGAAGTTACGGCTTTAGGCTATGAAATTGAGCGCTTTTTTCCAACGGGTGTTGAACTAAACATCACGCTCACTGAATGCATTAAGCTAAACTTAAATTTAAGATGCGCTAGTCAGATTCTATATTGTATCAATAGCTTTAAAGCCAATACACCCGATGAACTTTATGCTGCCTTAGTTACCATAGAATGGGAAGAATTAATTGACTTTTCAGGTTATTTCTCAGTTACTTCCAATGTTGATAATCCTACCATCACCACCCCACTTTTTGCCAATTTAAAAGTGAAAGATGCTATTGTTGATCGATTTAGAGAGAAAAAAAATATCCGCCCAAATTCCGGATCCGATGCCCACAAAACAGTAATTCATTTATATTGGAAAGATGATGAAGCGGACATATTTATCGACACTAGCGGCGAAACCTTAGCGAAACACGGTTATCGTAAAATACCAGGAAAAGCACCAATGTTAGAGGCTTTAGCAGCCAGTGTGGTATTGGCAAGTGCCTGGGATCAAAAATCTCCTTTTATTAACCCAATGTGTGGTTCAGGTACATTGGCTATCGAAGCGGCATTAATTGCCACCAATCGCCGACCCGGCTTGTTCAGAATGAATTATGGTTTTATGCATATTTTGGGCTATGATGAGGAAGCTTTTTTTGCAGAGCGAAGGATTTTAAAAGATCAGGTGACTAAAAATATAGACCTACAAATTATAGCTACAGATATTTCGGAAGACGCCATTGAGGTAAGTCGTAGAAATGCGAAAACAGCTGGAGTTGACACCTTAATTACGTTTGAAGTGTGTGATTTTGAAGAAACCGATGTTCCAGAAGGTGGCAAAGGCGTGGTGGTTTTTAACCCCGAATATGGCGAACGTTTAGGTGTTCACAGTAAGTTAGAGCTAACTTATAAACGTATTGGCGACTTCATGAAAAAGAAATGCAAGGGATATTTTGGTTACATTTTTACTGGAAACCCAGACTTAGCAAAGAAAATTGGCTTAAAGGCCGATAAGAAAATCGAGTTCTATAATGGGAAATTAGATTGTAGAATGCTCGAATATGAATTATACGACGGCAGTAGAAGAGCAGATGAAGATAGGCCTAAGTCATCCACTTAATTAATTAAAACTATCTGTACCCCTTTTTCGTTTATACTGAAAGATCATTGATTTTGCTTTATGAAAGAGAAATTAAAATTAGAGATGAAGGCAGTGGCTGCTAATATTCGAAAAGTTAGGGAGTATAGAAATTATACACAAGATTATTTAGCCGCTAAACTAGAGATTTCGCAAAATGCATATAGCAAAATTGAATTGGGCTACAGTAAAATAACTCTAGATCGACTTTTCCATATTGCCCTAATTTTGGAAGTTGTGGTACAAGAACTCCTTCAATTCGACCCAGAAAAATATAAACGGCGCAAATAATTCAAGATATATTAAATCTTGATACCTTTGTTGGTATGCAAAATTCCATTCAGCAAACCATCGATTACGTGAAATTAACGCTTGCCAACGCTGAAGTTGGGCATGATTGGTTTCATATCGAACGCGTATTTAAAACTGCTTTAACTATTAATGCAAAAGAAAAGGGCGATGAACTAATTGTTTCATTTGCCGCTTTGCTACATGATATTGCCGACCCAAAATTTAACAATGGCGATGAAGAAATTGGGCCAAATAAAGCTGAAAAATTTTTAGAGTCCATACATATTGATCCTATTATTATTGATCATGTTAAACTAATCATTCAAAATATGTCCTTTAAAAACAGTTTTGATACGGGTGGATTTAGCTCAAAAGAAATGCAAATTGTGCAAGATGCCGACCGATTAGATGCCATTGGTGCCATTGGCATAGCAAGAGCCTTTACGTATGGTGGATTTAAAAATAGAGTTTTGTACGACCCAGCAATACCACCTGTAGAAAACCACTCAAAAGAAAGTTATAAAAATACAACTGCCCCTACCATTAATCACTTTTACGAAAAGTTATTGCTTTTAAAAGATACCATGAACACGGAAGCGGGAAAAGCGATTGCCTTAGAACGTCATCAGTTTATGCTCAATTACCTAGAGCAATTTTATGGTGAATGGGAAGGGAAAAGATAATTCAAAGAAATCTTACTAATATGGTTAGTTTTATTGCTATATTTGTTAGTAATTTATCAGTTTTATGTTCGATCGTATCCGTGAAAAACTAACCATCTTAGCAGATGCTGCCAAATATGATGTATCTTGTTCATCTAGCGGTAGCAATAGAAAAAATGACAATAAAGGTCTAGGCAATGGGCATACATCAGGCATTTGCCATACTTACACAGAAGATGGCAGGTGCGTTTCGTTATTGAAAATCTTATTAACAAATCATTGCATCTTTGATTGCGCCTACTGCGTTTCTCGAAAAAGTAATGACATTGAACGAGCAGCCTTTACGGTAGATGAAGTAGTTCAACTCACCATGAATTTTTACCGACGAAATTATATTGAAGGTTTATTTTTAAGTTCAGGGATTTTCAAAAATGCAGATTTTACCATGGAACGCTTGCTCAGAGTGGTAAAAAAGCTAAGAATAGAGGAGAAATATAATGGATACATTCATTTAAAAACAATTCCTGGAGCTAGCGAAGAGTTAATTCGTGAAGCGGGTTTATATGCAGATCGAATGAGCATTAATCTCGAAATGCCAACTGAAGCTGGACTAAAATTATTGGCCCCAGAAAAAAGTCATATCGATGTGATAAAACCTTTAGATTTTGTAAACAAGCAAATTATCCAATATAAGGATGAGAAAAAGTTGATTAAGCATACTCCAAAATTTGTGCCGGCCGGGCAAAGCACGCAAATGGTAATTGGTGCAACACCCGAAACGGATAAAGAAATTATGTATACTGCAGATGCCTTTTACAAGAATTTTTCACTGAGAAGAGTTTATTACTCTGGGTATATTCCGATAAGTAATGACACAAGAATGCCCATTTTAGGAACGCAACCGCCTTTATTACGTGAAAACAGACTTTATCAAACGGATTGGCTCATGCGTTTTTACGGTTTTAATATACGTGAAATTTTAAATGATGAAAATCCTCATCTCGATACAGATATAGACCCAAAATTAAGTTGGGCCTTACGGAATTTGCATCATTTCCCTATAGATATTAATGTAGCACCCTATCAGATGATTATGCGAATTCCAGGCATAGGAATCTCATCAGCAAACAAAATTGTACAGGCACGGAAATTTGGAAGATTGAGGATCGATCAATTAAAGAAAATTGGAGTAGCTTATAATCGCGCTAAACATTTCATCAAATGCATAGATACTCCTTTTCAATTAAATGATTATCAAGCCCACCAAATTAAAGCCTTTATTTTAGCAGAAAGCGCAAGTAAGTACCTTAAAACCGCCACAAATCAACTCTTACTTTTCTAGCATGATTTACTTGTTTAACGGAAGCCTTGAGGGATTACTTACTGCAGTTTTTGAATGGTTTGAACGAAAACCTGGAGAAATTACGCTAATTTTAGAAGAAAATCATCAGCCAGATGCTTTTAAAAAAACATTAACGATTTATAATAATCGAGAAAAAGCAGATCGAGTTTGGAATGGGTTGCTAATAAGACTCGATAAAAACTGGATACGAAGACTATACTGTGCGTACTTATCGGAAATTCCAGCGGCCTTTAACCATATTTTTCATTTTACATGCTATCTTTTTCAAAGCAAGGCTGGAGTTGAAAAAAATTATGGCAACCCACATGTAATCGCCATCTCAAAATATGCCAAAAGTGTAGAAAGAGAGAAGCATAGAATGGAGGCTTTTATTCGCTTTGAGGAAGCAAAAGATGGAACTTTCTATTGTGGTATAGATCCGGATTTCAATGTACTCCCTTTAATTTTAAAACATTTTAAGGACAGATATGCCGATCAGCAATGGATAATATATGATCTTAATCGTAATTATGGCCTATATTATAACTTAGAAATAGTGGAAAACATTTATATCAATGTGTCTAATAAACGTAATTCTTCCATTCCAATGGACCCTAAAGAAAAGCTTTATGCCACATTATGGAAAGATTATTTTAAAAGCACCAATATCGAAGCACGAAAAAACACTAAACTTCATATACAACATGTACCTAAGCGGTATTGGCGTTATTTAACTGAGAAACAGGTAGAATTGATATGATGCCTAAGGGAAATGGGCGCCTTAACACAAACTTAACTTAGAATCCGTAAATTAGCCTTATGAAGTTGAGTGTACTTGTTTTAATTACCGCATTGGCTGTTGGCCTCTCTATTGGTTTAGTAAATTTTCATTTTCAGGGGAGTTGGTATTATCTGCTTATTTCTTTCGGCGTTTCTTTTGTTACTAGCTTTTTGGTATTTTATTACCTCCTCGAAAAATATATCTACACTAAAATCAAGCTTATTTATAAGTTGATCCATAACCTTAAATTGGGCAAAGATTTAAAAGAAGCGATAGGCGAATATAAAAGTTCTGACCCCATTAATGATGTAGAGCAA
>JACMOW010000280.1 GCA_014377775.1 Pedobacter sp.
GGCGTTGGACAGTTGTCCACAGCGAAGAGGTGTATGTACACGTGTATATACTACTACCCCTAAAAAACCAAACTCAGCAATGCGTAAAGTTGCCCGTGTACGTTTAACCAATGGAAAAGAGGTGAATGCCTATATTCCTGGAGAAGGTCACAACTTACAAGAGCACTCTATTGTGTTAATTCGTGGCGGTCGTGTTAAAGATTTACCAGGTGTACGTTATCACATTATTCGTGGTGCATTAGATACATCAGGTGTAGCTGGCCGTAACCAACGTCGTAGTAAATATGGTACTAAGCGTCCTAAACCAGGACAAGTAGCTGCAGCACCAGCAAAAGGTAAGAAAAAATAATTAGGAGGAAACAGAAATGAGAAAATCAAAACCAAAAAAGAGAATTATTCTTCCTGATCCTAAGTTTAACGATGTTCAGGTTACAAGATTTGTAAACAATATGATGTATGACGGTAAAAAATCTATCGCTTACTCTATTTTTTATGATGCCGTAGAATTAGCGGAGAAAAAAACGAGTGAGAACGGATTAGAAGTATTTAAACGTGCTTTAACTAATATCATGCCTGCCGTAGAGGTTAAATCTCGTCGTGTAGGTGGTGCAAACTTTCAAGTGCCTACAGAGGTAAGACCAGACCGTAAAATTGCTTTAGGCATGAAATGGTTAATCTCTTACGCTCGTAAACGTGGTGAAAAAACCATGAAAGAAAAATTAGCAGGTGAAATTGTTTCAGCAGCTAAAGGCGAAGGTGCAGCAGTTAAAAAGAAAGAAGATACGCATAAAATGGCTGAGGCTAACAAAGCGTTCTCTCACTTTAGATTCTAATTAAGAGAAATCATTTAAGATGTCAAGAGATTTAAGATTTACAAGAAATATCGGAATTGCTGCTCACATTGACGCGGGTAAAACCACAACAACTGAACGTATTCTTTATTACGCTGGGGTTAGCCATAAAATTGGTGAGGTGCACGAAGGTGCAGCTACGATGGATTGGATGGCGCAAGAGCAAGAACGTGGTATAACAATTACTTCTGCAGCAACAACTGTTGGATGGAAATATAGAAACCAAGATTATCACATTAATATTATCGATACACCAGGACACGTAGATTTTACCGTAGAGGTAAATCGTTCATTACGTGTATTAGATGGTTTAGTGTTCTTGTTTTCAGCAGTTGATGGTGTTGAGCCTCAATCTGAAACCAACTGGCGTTTGGCTAACAACTATAATGTTGCTCGTATTGGATTCGTTAATAAAATGGACCGTTCTGGAGCAGATTTCTTGAAAGTTGTTGCACAGGTTAAAAGTATGTTAGGTAGTAACGCAGTTCCTTTACAACTACCAATCGGTGCCGAAGATAGCTTTACAGGGGTGGTTGATTTAATTAACAACCGTGGTATTGTTTGGAATGAGCACGATAAGGGGATGACCTTTACTGAAGTTCCAATTCCGGAAGACATGATAGATGAGGTGGCAGAGTGGAGAGAGAAATTATTAGAATCGGTAGCTGATTATGATGAGTCTTTGATGGAGAAATTCTTTGAAGACCCAAATTCAATTACTGAGCGCGAAATTTTAGATGCTTTACGTGCAGCTGTATTGGACGCTAAAATTGTACCAATGGTTTGTGGATCATCTTTCAAAAACAAAGGTGTACAAACCATGCTTGATTATGTGATGGAATTATTGCCTTCACCTATGGATAGCGAAGGTGTAGTTGGAACTAATCCTGATACTGGTTTAGAAGTTACACGTAAACCATCAGAAAAAGAGCCTTTTGCAGCTTTAGCATTTAAAATTGCAACAGATCCTTTTGTTGGTCGCTTATGTTTTATCCGTGTTTATTCGGGTAACTTAGAAGCAGGTTCTTACGTTTACAATGCCCGTTCAGAAAACAAGGAGCGTATTTCTCGTATCTTCCAAATGCATGCAAACAAGCAAAACCCAATTCCTAATGTAGGTGCTGGTGATATTGCTGCGGTAGTAGGCTTTAAAGATATTAAAACTGGAGATACACTTTGCGAAGAGAAAAATCCAATTATACTTGAATCAATGAACTTCCCTGAGCCAGTAATTGGTTTAGCAATTGAGCCTAAAACTCAAGCAGATGTTGATAAATTAGGGATGGGATTATCTAAATTAGCGGAAGAAGATCCTACATTTAGAGTTCAAACCGACGAAGAAACTGGTCAGACTGTAATTTCTGGTATGGGTGAGCTTCACTTAGATATTTTAATTGATCGCTTAAGACGTGAATTTAAAGTAGAAGTTAACCAAGGTGCGCCGCAGGTTGCTTACAAAGAAGCCATTTTCGGTACCACTCAACACCGTGAAACGTATAAAAAACAATCTGGTGGTCGTGGTAAATTTGCAGATATCCAAGTGGTAATTTCACCAATTGATGCGGATTACGAAAAGGGTGGTTTACAATTTGTAAATGAAATTTCTGGGGGTTCAATTCCTCGTGAATTTATTCCTTCCGTAGAAAAAGGCTTTGCAGCTGCAATGGCGAATGGTGTATTGGCTGGTTATCCACTACCTGATATGAAAGTTCGTTTAATTGATGGTTCATTCCATGCGGTCGATTCAGATGCTTTATCATTTGAACTAGCAGCTAAAATGGCTTATCGTGAAGCTTTGCCTAAATGTAAACCTACATTGATGGAGCCAATCATGAAAATCGAAATCTTAACCCCTGAAGAAAATATGGGTGATGTAATCGGTGACATGAACCGTCGTCGTGGTCAGCTTTTAGGTATGGATACTCGTGCAGGTGCTCAAGTAATCAAAGCAACTGTGCCTTTGTCAGAAATGTTTGGTTATGTAACCCAGTTACGTACAATCACTTCTGGACGTGCAACATCAACTATGGAATTTGATCATTACGAAGCGGCTCCTAAAAATGTACAGGATGAGGTAATTGCCAAATCGAAAGGTAAAGTTAAGTCAGACGACTAAATAGGATAAACCGATCGCTTGTTATTAATAGCTCTAACAAGTAGTCATAATTTAAAATAACATGAGCCAAAGAATTAGAATTAAATTAAAATCTTACGATTACAACTTGGTAGATAAATCTGCTGAGAAAATCGTTAAAACTGTTAAACCTACGGGTGCAGTAGTTAGCGGACCAATTCCGTTGCCAACAGAAAAGAAAATCTTCACTGTTTTGCGTTCACCACATGTAAACAAAAAAGCACGTGAGCAATTTCAATTGTGTGCTTATAAACGTCTTTTAGATATTTATAGCTCAAACTCTAAAACAGTTGATGCTTTAATGAAACTTGAATTACCTAGCGGTGTTGAAGTAGAAATCAAAGTTTAATGATTGTAAATAGTTAAAAGAAAGAGTCCTTAGAAGAAATTTTAAGGACTCTTTCTTGTTAAGACCTATTTTTCAAATCCTCTATAATATTCCGCTCATCTTGCAACTCTCTTGCTAATTTTCGCTGCTGTTCGTTGGATTTACTTTTAAAGGCCTGATATTCCGTTGAAATTTCATCATAAAGTTGTGTTCTATGCTTGGCTTCAATAATATTTTTAGCCGAACGAACAATCACAATCAATAGTGCAATACCCAATAAAACAATAATAGACCAAACTATAATATGGTATGTGCTTTTTTCAAATGCCATCCCTAAAAAAGAGATCTTATCCATTTTGGCGTTTGATGTACTTAGCGTATTTTGTTGCCCATTAATTTCACCTTGTAAGCCCGAAATGGTTTTTTCTTGTTCAGCCAGCTTAGCTTTCGCTGTTTTAAGCTCGATACGTTCTTTCTTTAATGTGTCTGAAATACTTTTCCAAACCCCAGATAATCGATTGGGGTTAATTAATTTATAGCCATTTATACTTTTAGATCGAGTTAACATAAATTGATACTGACCATTTAAACTAAAATCTGTGTTTTTAACAGTGTCTATCCGATAGGTTTTTCTGTTATAAAGCGGCTTTTTGGCGAGATATGGCTTTGCAATGGCCTTATTCGCTGGAGCTTTTACTTGTACTTGAGCCCATAAATTTTGAGCGAATAGCACGACAATCAAAGTTGCAATTAGGGTTGATAGTTTTTGTTTCATCGCAATACTTACTTGTTTATTTTTAACAATTATAACGAAAAAATACTTCGTATTTGAAATTGATAAACCTTTTGATACAATTTGAACGCCTAAAGTCGAACTGTTCAATATCAGTTTTAAGCGTGACTTCCATCACTCTCCATAAAACTTGTATAATTATTTTTGTTATATGCAGGTAGGAATTATAGGGCTGGGAGATATGGGTAAGCTGTATGCTCTGTCTTTTGCAAAGGCAGGATATAAGGTTTATGGTTCAGATCTTGAAAGTTTAAATACACAATTAAGAGTTGAGCTACAGCCGCAAGGAGTTACTGTATTATCAAATGGTTATGAAGTAGCAAGGAGAGCTGATTTTCTAATTTTTTGCGTCGAAGCTGAGTATATTGGGGAGGTGGTTCATACCTATGCAAACTCAATTAAATATGGTGCCATTGTTTCAGGTCAAACTTCTGTTAAATACCCAGAAATTGAAGCGTTCGAAAGATTTTTGTCTCAGGATATTCAGATCGTAACCTGTCATTCTTTACACGGCCCTGCTTTTAGCACAGAGGGACAAACCTTACTTGTTATACGGCATCGCGCAACAGATGAAAATTACGAAAAGGCCTTAAGTATTTATAAGTCGCTTAAATCAAAAATTATTGAGATAAGCGATTATAAGAAACACGATAAAATAATGGCCGATACGCAAGCAATTACCCATGTGGGTTTCGAGAGTATGGGCTCCGCATGGAAAAACGCGGGATTCTTTCCTTGGGAAAACGCAGCATATACCGATGGCATAGATAATGTTAAGATTTTAACAACATTGAGAATTTTTAGTTATAAATCACATATTTATGCTGGATTGGCTATTTTAAACCCGTATGCACGCGAACAGGTAAGAGTGTATGCGAAAGCAGAAGCGGAATTGTTTAAATTAATGATTTGTGAAAAGGAGCAAGAATTTAGAAACATACTTTACACTGCACGTGATTTTCTTTTTAATGATCACGATAAATTTCTGTTGCTTGATGATCAAGTAATGAAAGAGTTTAGTCTTTCCAATACCATTCATCAATCTAAAGCTAACTCCCATTTAAGTATATTAAGCATGGTATATGCTTGGTTTAAGATGGAGATCAATCCATATGATAATCTCATTTGTCAAACGCCTCCATTCAGATTGAGATTGGGCATCGCTGAATACTTATTTAAAAATCGTGAAATGCTAGAACAATCTATTCAAGCGGCGCTTTACGATAAGGGCATAAGAGCGGATGATCTAGAATTTCATACTGCGGTACACGAATGGGCCTCAATAATTGAGTATGGCGATATGAAAGGCTATAAGGAGCATTTTGAAGCAGCGAAAAGTTTTTTCTCCGACCGACTCGAAAACGGACTTAAGCAAAGTTCAGAAATGATTAATAGATTATCTGACTAAGAAAACTTAAAAGGAAAAGATGACACGTTTGTACGTATTGGAATAATTGTTTTAAGTTTGTTTATCATCAGTTTATACCTTTTTTTTGTGCGTTAGCAATATTTTCGTAGCTACTCGGCTGTGTATTAGAAAAATAATTACAATTATTTGAAACTATTTTTAGTTAACTATTTGAAAATTAATAAATATTTCCTATTTTTGCCCTCCCTTAACGGGGATGTGTATCCACCTTGAACGAAGCCCTACTGCTTCGATGGGTGTTAAATTTAAAATAGAAAATGTCAGGTATTATTGGAAAAAAAGTAGGAATGACCAGCATTTTTGACGCCGAAGGAAGGAATATTCCTTGTACGGTGATCGAAGCTGGACCTTGTGTGGTAACACAAGTTAAGACCGAAGAGAAAGATGGTTATGTATCCGTTCAATTAGGATATGATGAGGCCAAAGAAAAAAACACTACACAGCCTTTGAAAGGTCACTTTGCGAAAGCAAACACAACTCCAAAACGCAAGTTAGTTGAATTTGAGCAATTTGCAGAGTCAGTAAGCTTAGGCGATACTGTAACTGTAAGCATTTTTAGCGAAGGTGATTTTGTTGATGTAGTTGGCACTTCAAAAGGTAAAGGTTTTCAAGGTGTAGTTAAACGTCATGGTTTTGCTGGTGTGGGTGGTCAAACTCACGGTCAACATAACAGGTTGCGTGCGCCAGGTTCATTGGGTGCTGCATCTTATCCAGCTCGTGTATTTAAAGGTATGCGTATGGCTGGAAGAACAGGTGGCGACAGGGTAAAAATTCAAAACTTACAAGTATTGAAAGTTTATGCTGAGCAAAATCTTGTTGTAGTTAGTGGTTCCATTCCAGGAGCTAAAGGTTCTTACGTAATCTTAGATAAGTAAGCAGATGGAAGTTAAAGTAATAAACATTTCAGGAAAAGAGACGGGTGCCAAGGTGCAACTTTCTGAATCCGTATTTGGTATTCAACCAAGTGATCATGCGATTTATTTAGATGTAAAGCAATATTTGGCAAATCAACGTCAAGGAACGCATAAATCTAAACAACGTAATGAGATTGCAGGTTCTACCCGTAAATTATACAAACAAAAAGGTACTGGCGGTGCACGTGCCGGAAGCATTAAATCTCCATTGTTCAATGGTGGTGGTCGTGTTTTTGGTCCTCAACCAAGAGATTACAGTTTTAAATTGAATAAAAAATTAAAATCCCTAGCACGTAAATCAGCTTTATCTTATAAAGCAATTGATAACAACGTGGTTGTATTAGAAGATTTTACTTTTGATAGCATTAAAACGAAAAACTATATTGATTTGGTTAATGCATTAAACTTAGCTGGAGAAAAAACATTATTAGTTTTACCTACTCAAAATAATAATATCTATTTATCAAGCAGAAACATTCAGAAAGCTAAAGTTACTACTGCAGATCAGTTAAATACATACGATGTATTAAACGCAGGTAAACTATTGTTAACTGCTGATTCGCTTAAAACATTGGAGGAGGCATTTGCCAAGTAATATGGAAATTTTACAAAAACCAATATTAACTGAAAAAGCTTCTGCATTAACTGAAAAGTCTAATCGTTTTACTTTCAGAGTAGATCATAGAGCTAATAAGTTGCAGATTAAAGCGGCCATCGAAAAAATGTATGGCGTTAGCATCGTAGCATTGAATACAATGATTGTAGATGGTAAAGCTAAATCAAGAAATACTAAAGGTGGTTTAGTATCAGGACGTAGTCCGAAATATAAAAAAGCTATTGTAACACTGAAAGATGGTGAAACAATAGATTATTACGCAAATATTTAATACGAATATATTTATAACTATGGGCTTAAGAAAATTTAAACCAGTCACTCCGGGTACCCGTTTTAGGGTAGGCGCAAGCTTCTCGGAGATTACAGCAACCAAGCCCGAAAAATCATTGGTTGTATCTTCTAAGAAATCGGGAGGTCGTAACAATACAGGAAAGATGACAATGCGCTACATGGGCGGTGGTCATAAAAAATCTTACCGTTTAATTGATTTTAAACGTGATAAGTTTGATATTCCTGCAACAGTAGCTACTGTTGAATACGATCCAAACCGTACTGCACGCATTGCGTTATTGCATTATGTGGATGGCGAGAAGCGTTACATTATTGCACCAGAAGGATTGCAAGTGGGACAGACAGTGCTTTCGGGTGACACAGCTACTCCAGAAGTAGGAAATACATTAAGATTGGCAAATGTTCCTTTGGGATCTATTGTGCATAACTTAGAAATTCATCCTGGTAAAGGAGCTCAATTGGCACGTAGCGCAGGTGCTTATGCACAACTTGCCGCTAGAGATGGTAAATATGCTACCTTAAAAATGCCATCAGGCGAAACTAGATTAATTTTAGTAACCTGTTTAGCAACAATTGGCGCAGTTTCCAACTCAGATCATGCCAACGAAGTACTTGGTAAAGCAGGTCGTGCCCGTTGGTTAGGTCGTCGTCCAAGAACACGTCCGGTAGCAATGAATCCAGTGGATCACCCAATGGGTGGTGGTGAAGGTCGCTCTTCAGGTGGTCAGCCTCGTTCTAGAAACGGAGTTTACTCGAAAGGCTTCAAAACCCGTACATTGAAAAAATACTCAAATCGTTTCATCATAGAGAAAAGGAAGAAATAATGGCTCGTTCGATAAAAAAAGGACCTTATATTGACCATAACGTAGAGAAAAAAGTAGTCTCTATGAATGATTCAGGCAAAAAGTCTGTGATCAAAACTTGGTCTCGTAGATCAATGATATCACCAGATTTTGTTGGTCATACATTTGCAGTACATAACGGTAATAAATTTATTCCGGTATACGTAACAGAAAACATGGTTGGCCATAAACTGGGAGAGTTTGCTCCAACCAGAACATTTAGGGGTCACTCTGATAAGAAAAAATAATTAAGAGATGGAAGCACTAGCGAAATTAAACAATTGTCCAACCTCACCACGTAAAATGCGTTTGGTTGTAGATCTAATCAGAGGTGAGCGTGTTGAGAAAGCATTAAGCATTTTGAAATTTACCAATAAAGAAGCAGCAATTAGAGTTGAAAAACTTTTATTATCTGCCATCAAAAATTGGGAATCTAAAAATGAAGGTTCTCGCCCTGAAGAAAACCAATTATACGTGAAAACGATAATGGTAGGCGGTGGTCGTCAGTTAAAAAGACTCAGACCAGCACCACAAGGTCGTGGTTACAGAATACGTAAGCGTTCAAACCACGTTACCTTAGTAGTAGATAGTAAAAACGTTGAAACTCAAACTAATTCATAAACATGGGACAAAAAGCACATCCAATAGGTAACAGGTTAGGAATCATCAGAGGATGGGATTCTAATTGGTTCGGAGGCAACAACTATGCTGATAAATTAGTTGAAGACGAAAAAATAAGAAAATACCTTTCAGCTCGTATTGCAAAAGGTGGAGTAG
The DNA here is from genome assembly GCA_014377775.1 of Pedobacter sp. Taxonomy (GTDB): domain Bacteria; phylum Bacteroidota; class Bacteroidia; order Sphingobacteriales; family Sphingobacteriaceae; genus Pedobacter. The sequence goes on from JACMOW010000280.1 coordinate 8,976, forward strand.
CAAAAGTAGTAATTGAACGTACGTTAAAACGTATTACCGTTACTATCCACACGGCTCGTCCAGGTATTGTAATTGGTAAAGCAGGAGCTGAGGTTGATAAAATCAAAGAAGAGTTAAAGAAATTAACTAAAAAGGAGATTCAAATTAACATCTTTGAAATTAAACGCCCTGAGCTTGATGCACAATTAGTTGCAGAAGGTGTTGCAAAACAATTAGAGGCTAGAATCTCTTTCCGTAGAGCAATGAAAACTACAATCGCATCAACCATGCGTATGGGTGCAGAAGGTATCAAAATAATGACTTCAGGTCGTTTAGGTGGTGCTGAGATGGCGCGTAACGAACAGTATAAAGAAGGAAGAATTCCTTTGCATACGTTCCGTGCAGATATTGATTATGCATTGGCAGAAGCCTTAACTACTTATGGTAAAATAGGTGTTAAAGTATGGATCTGTAAAGGTGAGGTTTACGGTAAACGTGATCTTTCTCCAAACATCGGTGCTGTGAGCAATGCTCCAGGTAAAGGTGGCGACAGACCTCAAGGTGCTTTTGGTGGCCGTGATGGTGGCAGAGATAACAGAGGTGGCGGTGGCGACAGACGGAATGACAAACGCCCAAGTGGTGGTGGTCGTCCTGGTCAAGGCGGTGCTGGTGCTGGAAGAGATAATAAAGGTGGTGGTGCCAATAGAGGTCCACGCAAATAGTTAACAGATCGTTTAACGATAATATTAAAATAAAATGTTACAGCCAAAAAGAACGAAGTTCAGAAAGATGCAAAAGGGCAGAATGAAAGGTTTAGCAACTCGTGGTGCTGAATTGTCATTCGGTTCTTTCGGGATTAAATCTTTAGAGGCCACTTGGATTACAAGTCGTCAGATAGAGGCAGCCCGTATTGCGGTAACTCGTTTCATGAAACGTGAAGGTCAAGTTTGGATTAGAATATTCCCGGATAAACCGGTAACTAAAAAACCAGCTGAAGTACGTATGGGTAAAGGTAAAGGTGCTCCAGAATATTGGGTAGCTGTTGTTAGACCCGGACGTATTATTTTTGAAGCAGAAGGTGTGCCTTTAGAAATTGCTAAAGAAGCATTGAGATTAGCTGCTCAGAAATTACCAATTCAAACAAAATTTGTAGTACGTAGAGATTACGTAGAAGCATAAAAGAGATTTGGGATCAATGTTATAAATAACTTGTTGTTATAACCGCTAGACACCCCAAACATAAAAATTAATAAAATGAAGAACTCAGAAATCATAGGGCTTTCAAAAGAAGAACTAGTAGTTAAAATTGCAGAAGAAAAAGAAAACTTAGTAAAGTTAAAATTTGCGCATACAATTTCAGCTATAGAAAATCCTACCCGTATTACTAAGGTAAGAAAAGACATCGCCCGATTAACTACTGAATTGACTAAGCTGAAAGCGCAGTCTGCAACTGAAACTAAATAACTTTAGAGTCGAAATGGAAAGACAATTAAGAAAAACAAGAACCGGGTTGGTGGTAAGCAACAAAATGGATAAGTCTGTTGTTGTGGCGGTAGAACGTAAAGTGAAACACCCGATTTATGGTAAGTTTGTGAAGAAAACTACCAAATTTATGGCTCACGACGAGAAAAATGAATGTGGTATCGGTGATACGGTATTGATACAAGAAACTCGTCCGCTGAGTAAAAACAAGAACTGGAGATTGGTACAAATTTTAGAAAGAGCTAAATAAGATGGTACAACAGGAATCACGATTAAACGTAGCCGACAATAGCGGCGCAAAACAAGTATTGGTTATCCGTGTACTTGGCGGGACTGGCAAAAGATATGCTTCTATAGGTGACAAAATTGTTGTTACTGTAAAAAGCGCTTTGCCATCTGGTAACATTAAAAAAGGAACAGTTTCTAAAGCAGTAGTAGTAAGAACTAAAAAAGAGATCAGACGTAAGGATGGTTCTTATATTCGTTTTGACGACAATGCAGCAGTATTGTTAAATGCTCAAGACGAGCCACGTGGTACACGTATTTTTGGCCCGGTAGCGAGAGAACTACGTGAAAAACAATTCATGAAAATTGTATCATTAGCACCGGAGGTATTATAATATGAAAAATAAAGTAACACAAGCCAAGGTAAAAATCCGTAAAGGAGATTTAGTAAAGGTGATCGCTGGCGACTCAAAAGGCCAACAAGGTAAAGTACAAGAAGTAATTGTTGCGAAAAGCAGAGTTATTGTAGAAGGTATTAACCTTGTGTCGAAACATACAAAACCAAATGCTGCTACACCAAATGGTGGTATTATTAAAAAAGAAGCCGCACTACATATTTCTAATGTACAGTTAATTGATCCTAAAACAGGTAAAATTACCCGTGTTGGTCGTAAATTAAACGCCGACGGAAAATTAGTTAGAGTAGCTAAAATATCAGGGGAGGAGATCAAATAATGGCATACGTACCAAGATTAAAAAGTAAATATAAAGAGGAAATTGTAACGGCCCTTAAGGATAAGTTCAATTATAAAAGCGTAATGCAAGTTCCTAAACTAGAGAAAATTGCCATCAACCAAGGTGTTGGCCGATATTCTGTAACCGATAAAAAAGTTATGGATAGCTCTATTTTAGAAATGTCTACCATTGCTGGTCAACAAGCTGTAGGTGCAAAATCTAAAAAAGATATCTCAAACTTTAAATTACGTAAAGGTATGCCGGTAGGTGTACGTGTAACTTTGCGCGATAATAACATGTATGAGTTTTTAGATCGATTAATTTCCGTAGCTTTACCACGTATTAGAGATTTCAAAGGGATCAATGACAAAGGCTTTGATGGAAAAGGTAATTATACTTTAGGTATTACAGAGCAAATTATCTTCCCAGAAATTAACATCGATAAAATCAGCAAAATTTTGGGCATGGACATTACGTTTGTAACCTCCGCTGCTACTGATGTTGAAGCATTGGAACTTTTAAAACAATTTGGATTACCATTTAAAAATCAAAAAACAGAGCAATAATGGCAAAAGAAGGTGTAAAAGCTCGCGAAATTAAGCGCCAAAAATTGGTTGCTAAATATGCAGATAAACGTGCAGAATTGAAAGCTGCAGGTGATTACGAAGGACTAGATAAGTTACCAAAAAACTCATCACCAGTACGTTTACACAACCGTTGTAAATTAACCGGTCGTCCTCGTGGATATATGCGTACTTTTGGTATCTCAAGAGTAACGTTTCGCGATATGGCTCTAGCAGGTAAAATTCCTGGAGTTAGAAAAGCAAGCTGGTAGCAACATAGTATTGAGTACTGAGTATCAAGCATCGAGATAAAATAGTCTCCGATACTTGATACTTGTGTCTTTATACTTCAAGAAAGAATTTTAACCGATGGTAGGTCCCACAGCGGATACCACTATCACAAATCAATAAAGATGAATACAGATCCAATAGCAGATTATCTTACAAGAGTAAGAAATGCCATTAAGGCAAATCACAGAATTGTAGAAATCCCTGCTTCTAACCTAAAAAAGGAAATTACAAAAGTACTTTTTGATAAAGGTTACATTGCAAACTACAAGTTTGAAGACACAACCGTTCAAGGTGTGATTAAAATTGCATTAAAATACAATGCAATTACTAAAATCTCGGCAATTCGTACGTTAACACGTATCAGCAAACCAGGTTTAAGACAATACGCTGGTGTGGATAACATGCCAAGAGTATTAAATGGTTTAGGTATCGCAATCTTATCTACTTCTAAAGGTGTAATGACTGATAAAGAAGCAGCCAAATTAAACATTGGTGGTGAGGTATTGTGTCACGTTTATTAATTAAAGGAGGATAGCACAATGTCAAGAATAGGAAAAAATCCGATTAATATCCCAGTAGGAGTAACCATTACAATATCTAAAGATAATGTAGTTACGGTTAAAGGTCCGAAGGGAGAATTAACTCAAGCGGTAGATACAGATATCATCGTAAGTCAAGAAGAAGGTATTTTAACTGTAAAACGCCCAACAGAGCAAAAAAGACATAAAGCCTTACATGGTTTATATCGTTCTTTAATCAATAACATGGTTGTTGGTGTTACAGATGGTTATAAAATAGAACAAGAATTAGTAGGTGTGGGTTACCGTGCTACTAACCAAGGTAACACTTTGGATTTGGTTTTAGGATATTCTCACCACTATGTATTCCAATTACCAGAAGAAATTAAAGTAACTACCACATCAGAAAAAGGTCAAACTCCTAAAATCATTTTAGAAAGTATTGATAAGCAACTGATTGGTCAGGTTGCGGCAAAAATTCGCTCATTACGTGCGCCAGAGCCTTATAAAGGTAAAGGTATCAAGTTTGTTGGTGAAGTGTTAAGAAGAAAAGCAGGTAAATCAGCTTCTAAAAAATAATCAAAATGGCAGGAAAAAAATTATCTCGTAGAGATCGTATAAAAAAAGGTATCAGAAAAAGATTAACAGGTTCTGAAAGCCGTCCACGTTTATCAGTTTATAGAAGCAATAAAGGTATTTATGCTCAAATCATTAACGATGTAACTGGAAACACAATAGTTTCAGCATCATCTTTATCTAAAGATTTTACTGGTAAAGGAAACAAATCTGAGCAGTCTGTAGCCGTAGGCAAATTAGTTGCCGAAAAAGCAATTGCAGCTGGTGTTAAAGAAGTTGTTTTCGACAGAAATGGTTATTTATACCATGGTCGTGTGAAGTCGTTGGCAGATGGTGCTCGCGAAGCTGGTTTAGTATTTTAATCTAAGAAATAGGATAAGATGTCAACTATCAATATAAAAAGAGTTAAGACTAGCGAAATCGAATTGAAAGATCGATTGGTTAGCATACAACGTGTTGCCAAAGTAACCAAAGGTGGTCGTACTTTCAGCTTCTCAGCTATCGTAGTTGTGGGTGATGAAAACGGTGTTGTTGGTTATGGTTTGGGCAAAGCGAAAGAAGTTACAGAAGCGATTGCAAAAGGAATTGATGATGCAAAAAAGAACTTGGTAAAAGTTCCAATTTTACATGGTACTGTTCCTCATGAGCAAATCGGAAAATTTTCTGGAGGTTTCGTTCTAATTAAACCTGCAGCTGTAGGTACTGGTGTAATTGCTGGTGGTGCAATGCGTGCAGTATTAGAAAGTGCTGGTATACATAATGTACTAGCAAAATCAAAAGGTTCATCCAATCCACACAACGTGGTAAAAGCAACAGTAGATGCTTTAACTAAAATGCGTGATGCTTATACAGTAGCTCAGCACCGTGGTGTAGATTTAAATAAAGTTTTTAACGGATAATATCATGGCTAAAATTAAAATAACCCAAGTAAAAAGCATTATCGATAGAAGCGAGCGCCAAAAAAGAACAATGAAAGCATTAGGTTTAACCAAAATGAATCAAAGTGTTGAAGTTGAGGCTAACGCTGCCATTATTGGGATGGTTAGAAAAGTTAATCACTTAATAGCAATTGAAGCTATATAATTAATATTACTATTATTTATCGTTGTCCCTGATTAGTGAAAGCGAAGGGCAGCACAACAAGTTTAAAAATGAACTTAAGTAATTTAAAACCCGCAAAAGGGTCTGTAAAAAAAGTTAAAAGAATTGGTCGTGGTCAAGGTTCCGGCCGTGGTGGTACATCTACGCGTGGTCATAAAGGAGCTGGTTCACGCTCTGGTCACAAAACTAAAATTGGTTTTGAAGGTGGCCAGATGCCGTTGCAACGTCGTGTGCCTAAAGTAGGTTTCAAACCTATTAACCGTACTGAATATGTTGGTGTAAATCTTGATATTCTTCAAAATTTGGCCGAGAAATTTAACTTAACTAGCATCGATTTTGCTGCTATACAAGAACACGGTTTAGCTTCAAAAAATGACCTAGTGAAAATCTTAGGACGTGGTGAAGTTAAAGCTAAATTAGAAGTTACAGCTCATGCTTTTTCTGCAACTGCACAGAAAGCGATCGAAGCTGTTGGAGGCTCAATCGTAAAATTGTAATTAATGAAGAAGCTATTTACTACTTTAAGTAATATTTGGAAAATTCAAGAATTAAAGGAACGTATCTTATTTACGTTAATGATTCTTGTAATCTACAGGTTCGTTTGTCAAGTGGTTTTACCAGGTGTAGATCCGTCTCAGTTAGCTAATACTCAAAAAAGTGGCATTTTAGGTTTATTAGACATGTTTGCTGGTGGTGCTTTCTCAAAAGTATCTATTCTAGCATTGGGCGTAATGCCTTATATCTCTGCATCTATTGTGGTTCAATTATTGGGTATCGCTGTACCTTCTTTCCAAAAAATGCAGAAGGAAGGAGAGAGTGGCAGAAAAAAATTAACTCAGATTACACGCTACTTAACTGTAGCAATCACTGCTGTACAAGCAGTAGGTTATGTTAAAACTCAGGTTCCAGAAGCTGCAATATTGATTGATCACGCGATGTTTTATGTGTTGTCAGGTTTTGTATTAACTGCTGGAACTTTGTTTGTAATGTGGTTGGGTGAGAAAATAACAGACAAAGGAATCGGAAATGGTACTTCAATCATAATTATGGTTGGTATTATTGCACGTTTGCCAATGGCAATTGATCAGGAGGTCAGATCTAGATTTACCGGTAGTGATGGTGGATTAATTATGCTTGTGCTAGAGATTGTTGCTTTATTTGCCGTAGTAATGTTTACTATTCTTATTGTGCAAGGCGTACGTAAAGTTCCTGTACAATATGCAAAGCGAATTGTGGGCAATAAGCAAGTTGGTGGGGTTAGACAGTATATTCCACTAAAAGTGAATGCCGCTGGTGTTATGCCAATCATTTTTGCGCAGGCATTAATGTTTATACCAAATGCTTTAATCGGCGTGTTTCCTACATTACAAGATAGTTGGTTGCATCAATATAGTGACATCACTTCAGTAACCTATAGTTTAACATTTGCTTTTTTGATCATAGCATTTACTTTCTTTTATACCGCAATTACGGTTAATCCGACACAGATGTCTGATGATATGAAGAAGAATGGTGGTTTTATTCCTGGCATCAAACCTGGTTTAGCAACTTCAACTTTCATTGATGACGTAATTTCTAAAATTACGTTTCCTGGGTCATTGTTCTTAGCTACAATTGCCATCTTACCTTCATTAGCCGTTAAATTTGGTATTCAACAGGAGTTTGCACACTTTTTTGGAGGTACCTCACTGTTAATTTTAGTGGGTGTGGTATTAGATACCTTGCAACAGATCGAAAGTTATTTATTAATGCGTCACTATGATGGCTTAATGAAAACAGGTAGAGTTACTGGTCGCACAGGAATTCCTACTGCGGGTGGTAGTCCAGCTGCGTTATAACTAACTAATTAGCAAATTTATTAATTAGCTAATTTAAAATAGATGTCTAAAATTTATTATAAATCTCTTGAAGAGATCGAATTAATAAGAGAAAGTTCTTTACTTGTTTCTAAAACTCTGGCCGAAGTGGCAAAAATCATTAAGCCAGGGGTTACAACACTTGCATTAGATAAGATGGCGTATGCGTTTATTAAGGATCATGGCGCAATCCCAGCCTTTTTAAATTATGGTGGATTTCCGAATTCACTTTGCATTTCACCTAATGAACAAGTGGTGCATGGTTTCCCTAATGATCATTTGATTAAAGAGGGGGATCTAATTTCTGTTGATTGCGGTGTAATTAAGAATAATTACTTTGGGGATTCTGCCTATACATTTAGTATTGGAGAGGTAGATGCAGAAAAACAGAAGTTGTGCAAAGTAACACAAGAATGTTTGAATCTTGCTATTGAAAAAGCCGTAGTGGGTATGAGAATAGGAGATATTGCTTTTGCGGTACAGGACCATGCAGAAAGCAATGGATTTGGAGTGGTAAGAGAATTAGTAGGACACGGAGTTGGAGTGAAGTTGCACGAAAAGCCGGAAGTACCTAATTACGGAAAAAGAGGAAGTGGAATTAAATTGGAGGAAGGTATGGTGATTGCTATTGAACCAATGATTAATGCAGGTAAGCCTGGAGTTAAATTTTGGTCGGATGGGTGGACAGTTACTACCATTGATAACAAACCTTCAGCTCATTTTGAACACACGGTTGCTATCAAAAAGGGGAAAGCGGATGTTTTATCTACATTTTCACTTATTGAAAAAGTTTTACAAGAAAAAAAGTAAAAAGTTAAAAATTTTTATTTAATTTTGCAACCCTGTTTAACAGCAGCTAATTAAGTAAAAATCAAGATAATATGGCTAAACAAGCCTCAATTGAACAAGACGGAGTAATAAGAGAAGCATTATCTAATGCCATGTTTCGGGTTGAACTAGAGAATGGCCATGAGATTATTGCTCACATTTCA
>JACMOW010000281.1 GCA_014377775.1 Pedobacter sp.
ACCAATCTTGATGTATCGTTTCGACGTATTTCTTTAACGATTAAAAAAAACGCAAAACCCAAACAAATTAAAATAACGCTGTAGTTAAATTCCATTTTTAAGGCGATTAAAATAACTACGGTATAAATTTACTTCTGACCCAGCAGCTTTAGTTTGTGGTTTTGTGGTTTCTATTCCTAATAACTGTTGAATAGCTTTTTGTACTACTTCAATATCACTCCTCATTACTTCAGTTGCTGTACTTAGTTTGCGCAAACTTTTTAATACTGGTAAATATAAGGTTGGTTGGTTTGCCGCAACTCCTATCAATTGTTTTTCTCCTGATCGTAATAATTCGCGATCACCATAAGCAAATGATTTTCCAGCCTTTCTTTGTTCCAACATGGATAAAAGTAGTTTTAACTCCTCAGCCGATCGATCAATAGGTTCGAATGTGGCTTGTTGAGTGGGTTGGATGATCTTGTCTAATTCTCCTGTTAAACGTTTCTCTAATTTTAATTTGGCAGTTTTAATCGTTGTTTTTGCGACAAAGGCCCTTGATTTTTGTTGCAAATCTTTTAATAATCGTAATGCTTTATACTCATAAGGAAGCGCTTCTTGAAGCTTATAGGTTCTTAACCTCAATTCCGAAGCCCACATTTCGTTTAAAACTGCCTTTAATTGTCTTTTTAGTTCGGGTTCAAAAAAGGTGGCATCTTCAGCAATATCATGTTTGTGCGCATACTCGTCCATCAGGGCTTTAACATCTCCAAAAGCTACCTTTTCGTGATCATCTTCGTGATCGCGTTCACCGCCTACTCCGGTTTCAGATTCTTCACCTAAAAACTTCCCATATCTTAAACGGAGTAATTTTTGGTCCATCCCGAGGGCATTACTTCGGTTCTTAAAATCATCTGCGGCAATGGTTTCCTGTTCCTTTAATAATTTCTCGGTATCGATAATAATTTGTCGCTGACTTCTAAAATATTCAGGAACTAAATCTACTCCATTTGCCATTCCAACCATGCTCATTAAATTGGAAGTATCTACAATAGAAATTAGATAAACATCAGATCTACTTTGCTGACCATGATTATCCTTCGCATTAATAAAAAAGTAGAGCTCATCACCGGGTTTCATGCCCAATACGTTTAAATCCAACAACTTTTTTAGTTTTATCTCTTTTTTATTTCTGAAATCGGTATTAAAAGTCAGTTTTTTCTCAGTAAAGCTTACACCTTCGCCTTTCCCACTCGATAGCGTTGCCGAAATATAAGCCGCATTAATTCCATAATCATCACTTAGCGAAACATTTAAGTTTACCCTCGGCAACTGGCCAATATCGATGGTTGTATGTGGTTTAGGTTGAATAATTGTAATTTTTACTGGCAAATCTGGTATTACATCGATTGGATAAAGATCTGATTTTTTCCCATCCAGTACGATCTGATAAAAGCCAGACTGCTTAATGATTTTGCTAAACTGACCAGATGCATTAAGCTCAACTATTTCTTTGTCGTTAAAAATGAGCTGTAATTTTCTAATTGAAATATTCGTTTTGATACGCCAAATTACTTGAGCGCCCATTTCTGCTTTTATGGTAAATCGGCGTTGCGATCTTGAAGGTCTTCGGGTATAAGTAGGAGGAGCTATTTTTAAATTAAAATCTATGATTTCTGGAAGTACACTTTCTTTTAAGGTAGTTGGTTTGCCAATGAATGATGCAGCGTCTGTTGTTGATGTATATAAAGTAAGATATATGCTAAAAGCGGCACAAATGAACAAGAACAGTAGGCTCAGCCAAAGCCATTTTATCGGTTCTTTAAAACTATTTGGAATAGGAAAAAGGGGGGCCATTTTTTCGATTTGAAACTTTTCTAATCGTGATAATTCATGTTGTGGTCTTAAAAATAAGGTAGCACTTTCTTCAAGCTCGGGAAATTTTGCATTTAAATAGTTTGCAACCTCTATTGTTGTAATTCCCCACATACGTTGAAAAACCAATCTTGCTGTAAAAGCCAGTAAAAAAACGATTACTAATGCTAAAAAAGAATTCACGCCCAGATATTCTGCAACAGGCATTATTAATGCCCCTAAGCCCAAGCTTAAAAAGGTTGTTTTTAAAAAGTAAAGTGCAATCAGCTTTACCCTAAAACTTGCAATCCAATTTTTCCCCTCAGCTTTTAACATCATGTAAATTTGTTTTCCGTCTGAAAGATAATACGCGTTCCATCAACAATAGCAAAAATGCTAAAAACCAAATGGTAAGAGCTAAGCTTTGATTGGTTGTTGTTGCTGAGACACCTGATGTTTTAATTTTTACATCTACAAACTGCATCTTGTCTATTACCCGCTGGTCGGCATCGTGCGTTTCAAACCCAAAATCTTCTGCGGTTTGATTGCCAAGCACAATTGGAATTAAAGCCTTCACAAATTGATCACTCCACACTAAATCTGACCAAAGCGGATCAAAATGGCTATAAAAATGAAAATGGTGGGTTCCATTTTGTTTAATTAAGACTGGTTGTCCATAACCATCCGTCCAAATGGCACTTCCTTTTAGGCTATCCAACACTACTCTTTTTTTCAGTTCGATCAATTGATTGGGCTCGGCCGATACCTGCAAGGTTGAATTAACAGCTTCTATTTTTCCTTTTTGGTAGCTGAATATTGTATTTGCTGTCATCGCCACTGGTTGGTCTGAAAGCCAAAATACCACATCCGCTTTGCTAGATGATTTGTTAATTTCAATTTTTCTTTGGGTAAAGTCGGCAATCGAATTTAGGGCGGCTTTAATATATCCCGAATCCTCACCTTTAGGATCGTAAATGGATACCCTAATTACGGATAAATCTTGTGATGGATTGGCGGTATAATAGGTTAAACTTGGCGTGGATACTCCTTCGTATACTTTATCCAGAAATTTAGTAGACCAGGTTTTTAAGCTATCTCGATTCTGAGTATAGTGCCAAGTAAGGCTAAAATTTGGTTTAGACAGGTTACCCTCAAAATTATTCAATCGTAGATTAGCAAAAACATGCGCAGCATAACCTGAAGGCATTTTTTTGGTTAGCTGATTGATTAAAGTATTATAACTTAACTTAGCGCTCGTTTCATTATGAGCTATACTATCTTTCAAAAAAAATAAATCAAACCCAAGGTTAAAATCATGTAGCTCGAAACCTAAATTTAATAACGAATCGATGGGTTTGCGGTGGGTTTCATACACCGCACCAAAAATTGTTTTATCTATTAAGATCCAGCCCTTATTTTTGCTGATTAAACTCGTTTTTTTAAAATAAGGTTGTGACAATATAAGCGCAATCAATATTAAAATTAGGCAGCGCAATACAAATAAAAGTAGGTCGGTTAGTTTAAAGCTTTTGGAACTTACTGTTGCACTTTCGCCCAACAAAGCGATGCTGCCAATTTTTAGCGTTTTACCCCGCTTTACGCTCCATAGATGTAACAGTACAGGAATAGTTAATCCTACAAGTGCCAATAAACCGATTGGATATACCAAATTCATTTAAATTCTTAACTTACTGCGTTGTTTTAAAAAATCCCTTAGCGCTTGATCTAAAGGCTCATCTGTAGTTATTGTTCGATAGTAAATTCGCCTATCCAACATTTTTATTCTTGTTTGTTCTAGATGGTTTTCGAGTTTGTGCTTATATGCTGCCCTTGCTTTTGCCTGATCAATTTGAAGGGTTTGCCCGGTCTCTAGGTCTTCAAAAGTAGCGTACCCTTTAAAATCCAGATCCATTTCGTTTCTCGATAGGATATGGAAAACTAAAATCTCGTGCCGAAGTGTATTCAGTGTATCTAGTAAAGTAAAAATTTCACCGTCTGTTTGATAAAGATCAGTTACAAAAACTAACAACTCACGCTTTTGCGTACCCGCAAAGATGGCTTTATAGTGAATGGGTTTTGTAAACGTTCCAGCTGGCTGTATTTGTTCGAGTTGAAAAAATAACCTAGCCAAATGTTGATAATCTTGCTTAGCCGCCATTGAAAATAATTCGGCATTTTTAAAAATATACAAGCCGATGGCATCACCCTGTAGATTGGCTAAATAAGCGAGGCAAGCGGTTAGGTATCGAGCATAGTCGATCTTCGTAAAATCGCCATCGCTGTGATTCATTGAGGCACTTGCATCTACCAAAAAACGAATCGAAATATTAGTTTCCACTTCCGATTCTCTGATATAATATCGATCAGATCGGGCAAACATTTTCCAATCGAGCGAGCGGAGGTCATCTCCAGGTTGGTAGCTTCTATATTGACTAAACTCTAAACCCGGCCCTTTTATAGTGCTTTTATTATTACCATTCATAAACCCATCGATCGTTGTTTTTGCCGATAAATTAAGGTCTTTAATGGCCATCAGTATTTTCGGGTCGAGTAGTTTACTCATTAAATATTTGTTTTTGGTCGAGCAATGGCTTTCAATAATTCTGCTGTTACCTGATCTGACGATACGTTTTCGGCCTCTGCTTTAAAGTTCATTAACACCCGATGTCGAAGAACGGGATAGGCCATCAAGTGCAGATCTTCCATAATTACTGCATAACGGCCATGGAAAAGTGCCCTGGCTTTTGCAGTTAAAATCAACGCTTGTCCGGCCCTTGGACCAGCACCCCAACGCACCCATTCTTTCACAAAATTAACGGTCGTGGTATCAGGTCTGGTGGCACGGATAAATTCACTTACATAGGCAATTAAATCGTCATTTATGCTTACTTCGCGCGTTAGCGATTGTAACTGTTTAATCTCTTCAGCACCTATAATTGGATTAATTACTGCTTTTTTTATACCTGTGGTACTGCTTAAAATCTGTGCTTCTTCAACTGCTGTTGGATAGCCTATTTTAATATATAATAGAAACCGATCCAATTGTGCTTCTGGAAGTGGATAAGTACCGGCCTGTTCTATTGGATTTTGCGTGGCCAATATAAAAAAAGGACGATCTAATGGGTAGGTTTGTCCGCCATACGTAACTTCAAATTCTTGCATGGCCTCTAAAAGTGCCGATTGTGTTTTTGGAGGTGTTCGGTTTACTTCATCTGCCAGCACAATATTGGCGAAAAGTGGCCCCTTATTAAACTTGAAGAAACGCTTACCGGTGGCATGGTCTTCTTCTAAAATTTCTGTTCCTACAATATCCGTTGGCATTAAATCTGGCGTAAATTGAATACGCCTAAAAGAAAGGTTTAAGGCTTGAGACAGAGTTCGCACCATTAAGGTTTTTGCTAAACCAGGAACACCTTCCAATAGGCAGTGTCCGCCAGCCATTAAGGCGATTAACATTTCTTCAATAATGAGATCTTGACCTACAATTACTTTCTGTATTTCGCTTTTTAATAGCGCTATTTTGCCAATTAGGGTTTTTACGTTGTTTTCTGAAATATCCAAAACAATTATTTTTTTGCCTCAATATAAGTCATATTGCCATTATTTTTGCCTTGAATTAAAACAATATCAAAAAATTTACAAGATATCTACGTTAAAAATCTGATTCTATAAAAATTGACACTAATTTAGGGCGATGCAAGGCGCTAAGTTTACTTTTGCGAGGTTAAAATATAATTCAGGAGATTGGGATACGGATCAGCGCATGCCTGCTAATTTGTTGAACTCACTATTAGAGTACACCACTATTCCCTTAAATGATGATGAGAAAATTGTAGAGTTAAGCAGCAATGATTTATTTAAGTACCCATTTTGTTATCTAAGTGGTCATAAGTTGGTGCAATTTAGTAGTCAGGAAGCTTCCAATTTTAAAACCTACGTTCAGAATGGAGGATTTGTGTTTGTAGACGATTGCAATCATGATATTGATGGCTTGTTTGCCAAATCTTTTGAAGCGCAAATGAGTAATTTGTTTGGTGCACAAGCCTTAAAAAAAATTCCGAATACACATCCCATTTATAGTTCGTTTTTTAAGTTCGAGAAAGGTCCGCCACCTACCTCTTTCGAGCTCAATGGTTGGGGTGATGATTTGATACACGATTATTTGAAAGCGGTAACCTTTAAAAATCGTATTGGAGTGTTGTACAGCAATAAAGATTACGGTTGCGAATGGGATTACGATTATAAGAATAAGCGTTTCTTAGCAGAAGACAATACTAAGTTTGGGGTTAATATTATTCTTTATGCAATGGGGGTTAATGGGGTATAGAGGTATGATATTAAAAAATTTAACTATATTACTTATCCAATCCATTCTTTAAAAAAAGCTGCTTTTCGCCTACTTGTAATTAATTCTATTGGGCACGCTACATTTAGCGCTATTTTAAGACACTTTATCTTATACGGACTAAACGATAAAATAGAGGCTCGATGAATAATCCCCTTCCTACTAATTTGGAAATAATTTTCGGAATGCAGTAGGTTCATTGATTCTTCAATCGTATTAGGCCAGCCTGTTTTAATTCCATTAAAATCAATAGCAAAGCAGGCTTTATTTTCATGATAGATAACGGCTGGCAAATTTGCCTTCAATGCTTTTGCTTTTAAGTTGGCTAAATTAGTATAATCAAGACTTATCCTTTGGTAGCGTAACGTGGGCGCTTTCTGATACTCGAAATACAATAGATACACTACATTTAATGTGAAAATAAAAAGCAAGATGTATACAAATAGCTTCTCAAAGTAACCTGAATTAAATATATTTTCATCGTTTAAATAAAACAAGATCATGGCTAATAAAAAGGCATGAAATGCCGTAAGGCAAAAACCAAAAATAAATTGCGCCTTTATACGTTTTGCCCTATACCTTGGCGTTGGAAACTTAAAATCTATAAATTTAGCTGATAAATAAACAGATTCAATTAATAAAATGGTTATGATCATGCTATATAGTAGCGAGAGGTAATAATATCCTTTTGTAAATAATTCTAGCCAAGTTTCTTCTGCACTATGCACCACTATAAAGTGGGATGCCAATAGCGCAACAAACAGCCTAATAAGCAGATGATAAAGACTCTTAGAGGTATACATTTTTGTAGGAATTAATTTCAACAGATAAACCTAAGTTAAAAAAATAAAAACTCAAAAAATCGAAACGGATAATGAACCGTCTGGAAAAAAAGAAGGTACCATTCGTCAAAATAATTAGCATAATGCATCATTTCGGGGAACCAAAGCTATTACATTCAGCAATGCTAAAATTAATTAGCCATTATTAATTAACCTAAAATTTTACAAAATGGAAAAACAACCTTTTACACCAAGCGGAGTTTTGGCCCTACAACAGTGGCTTTATCAGTTACCGCCACTCGAGTTTAGTGAAGAAATACTTTCAATGGAGCGCAATTTTGAAGTTTGGTCTTTAGCACATTTAGCACTCGATGAACAACAACTTATTTTTTATAATCAGCTAAGTAGAACTGGCAAAAATAATTTAGCTTACAATGTTACGTTAGCTGCTGCTTACAAAAAACCTATCAGTTTAGTTCAACTTCTTCAAAAAAGCGATGAGCCTGAGCCAGAAGAGGATAAACTATTTAAACCTAAGAGTAGTTTAGTTGTTACTAGCGATAGTAATGGTACCTATGAGGTTGAAGGCAAATTGGAAATTGAGGTCACTTATCTTAATTAAGTTAATCTAATCCAAATCGTTACCCTGCTCGAAAGTACGAGCAGGGTAAATTTTATCTGCTATAAATGATGCCCAAAGATCCGTATCTTCAAGATTTAAAATTAAACCTGGCCAACTATGGTGCGATTAGGCCCCAAGCTTGGATAAAAATTTTAGCTCATTTAAAAGAAGCTGAGCTGAAAGTAGATGAAAGTTTTTACAGAGAAATTAACTCAATAGTTTATGTTACTAGCGGTTTAATTAAAGAATACGACGCTCAGTTGCGTAAAAAGCCATCTATTGTTAATTTTATAAGTGCTGGGAATTTCTTAATTACCAATAAATACAATCAGTCAAAATACATAAAGGCCATTGGCTCGGCCAGGTTGGTGCATATTAATTTTGAAGCAATAATTTCCCTATTTTTAGAATATAACGAGCTTAAGTCAATTTATGATGGTGTTATTGGTAACTATGAGAATGGAATAGCATTTAGGCAGCTGGTACTTGAAGAAAATGCGGCGGCTACAAGAATACAGCTTTTTATAAAGAAATATCGGACTATCCTTCCATTCTTAAAGAAAAAAGATATTGCCAATTACATACATATCGAATACGAATATTTTATTCGAATATACGGAAAGCTGCTATAAATTAATTTCTTCGAAATACTGTAAAACTTACAGTTAAAATTCTGTCGTACTACAGTATTTAATATGTTGTGTGCGCAGCTAACATCGCTATTATTCACTCCTACATTTGATTATTCAATTCCAACTTATCAAATGAAACTCAAACTTGTTAAATTCAAATCCCCCCTACTTAACTTTATTTGCACCTTATTGGTGTTCTTATGGGTTTACACTGCAGCTAGCAAATTAATAGATGTTGGCGAATTTAAACGCCAATTGGCAAATCAAACCCTTGGCAAAGCCGCAGCTGCCTTTTTGTTATGGTTTATACCTATTAGCGAAATACTTACTGCGTTATTACTACTATTTCATAAAACTCGCCTTTCGGGGCTTCTATTTTCGGCCATGTTAATGTTTTTATTTACAGGTTATATCGGCTTAGTGCTGTTGGGTTACTATGATAGAATGCCTTGTAGTTGTGGTGGAGTATTAAAAGAAATGGGCTGGCAATTGCATTTCTGGTTTAATATTTTCTTTTTAGCGATAAGTGGCTTAGGGGTATGGCTGGCGAGAAGCGTTGAGCAGAAAGCTGCTTTATAATGAATTTAAAACGTTTTTTTAAGTTCAGGGAATTTTCAAAAACAGGTAATAAGCCTACCACAGTGGCTATATATATAAACTTAAAATTTTAACCAACTTTTTCGTCTGCTTTTTCAAATGCAAAACAGCAGTCTATTACAATGAGAAATTTAAAAAAATTATTACCATTATTTGCCTTCGTATTAGGGCTGGGTTTAGTGTTTACACAGAGTGCTTTTACAGGTAAATCTGCAACTCCAACTCACTACAACAATGCCGCTACGGGAATGCCTGCAGATTGGCAGCCATTAGGTTCCAAAGTGATTGGTACTAACCCTGGCGAATCTAGCTGTTATGAAGATCCTTCAAGACAGTGTTTGGCTTCAAAAAGTGGAGAAATCTACACTGTAGAGGAATTCGGTGAATTAGTAGAAAATTAAAAAATTTCTAAAGCCTTCTATCCTTTAGTTAAAGAGTAGAAGGCTTTTCATTTATTTCAAATTTTGTTCTATACCGCTTACAATAATTTCTTCGTCGGGTATTTGGAAGGCATACCTATTACTATTTGGTAATAAAACATGTGTTTTTCCATTAATTGTTCTTGTTAGTGTTACAGCATGATCAGGCTCTAGATTTAACCGTTTCAAGTCTAACCACCGCAATCCTGTAAATAAGAGTTCTTTTCTGCGCTCTGCCAATATCAATTTAAGCACATTCGGCGTGTTGCTTATAGTATACGGCTGATAAGCTCCTGTTTTATATCGATAAATTAAAAGCGAATTTAAATCGGCCAGTGCTTCAAGTGGCTTATTCGAACGCACTAAGCATTCGGCTCGAGTTAACAGCACCTCATTAACGGCTACACCCGAAAAATACACTGTACTTCCACTATATCTTCCTTTAAAAGTAAACAGCCCTCCACCTCTATCATATAACATACCAGCTTTACGTAAATCATTATTTGCATAAGCACTTACAATTTCTGGATTAACAGCAGTGGTAGCTGCATTAACGAAAGGTTGACCTACACCAGCATGAAATAGCACTTCTGGATTTAAGTTGATGGGGAAAATTTTAGGATAAGGATTGGTAGCAGTTAATGGATTTAATGTTAACATAGTATAATCGATAAGCTTACTCGATAACTTTAGTGAATTATCGGCTTCCAAAAGAGCCGACTGATAATTGCCCATACTCAAATAAATTCGAGACAAGAGACCATGAGCCGCAGCTTTATTAGGTCTATATGCGTTGCTAGAGGTAAGGGTAAGTAAGCTACTTGCCTCTTTTAAATCACTAATTACTTGATCATAGCTTTGTTGCAGATTTCCACGGCTATATTTTTGATTCACATCAGATGTTAGCAGTATGGGAATTCCAAGTTCTTTTAAAGCAGTAGATTTTTGATAGGCTAATGTATAGCTCATTAAAAGTTGCGATGCAGCGAAAGCTCGAAAAAAGAGTGCTGACCCTTTTACATTTTTATAGGCTATAGATTCATTTTCCTTAATTTTCTCTAAACCATCTAATACAATATTCGAATAGAAAATTTGCACATAAGAATATATCCAATCTACCTGCAAATCTCCTCCATAGCCAATTTCTCCCCAACTATAGGCACTCTTTATGGTAAACGAAGCATTGTTAAAAGCAGCATCTGGGGCTACTAAATCGTCTGATGCTACAATAGGTCCATAAACACTTCTATTCATCGATGCATTATTATCTAGAAGTGCATCGAAGTCGCTTAATGTTGTAGGTACTAATAACGCCTTATTTGGCTTAACTTCAAGAAAATCCTTTTTACAAGAGGTAATTAAAATTAGGATAATACCTATCCACAAATTTTTGTTTATACTATTTTTCATTTGATTTAATTTTTTTGATTAGAAATTCATTCTTAAACCGGCAGCAACCGTTTTTACAGGAACATATTGCGAAGCTGAGTAGTCGGGATCGACATCTGCTTTTGTCGCTTTCCATATGATGCCTATATTTTTCGCATACATATAAAAATTGATGCTATTAAAAGGCTTTTTAAGTCCCCTAACACTTTTCAAATCGTAATTAAGCGTAATGTCTTCAAATCGAATATGGTCACCCTTTTCTACCAATATAGAAGAATTTGCATAGAAACTATCTCGATTTGCATTAGCTGTAGTGCTAGTAGAAGGTACGTTCGTTAATAGCTCATCGCCAGGTTTTTTCCAACGTAATGCATAATCTCCATGGCCATTCGATAAACCATTATCAATCGCACCAATTAAGCTAGAATAATAGCGAATAGAATTCTTTTTAAAAACATAACCTAATCGGTAACTGATATTTGCCGATAGCTGAAAACCTGCATAAGTAACACTATTCCGTAATGCCCCAAAGTATTTTGGCCGCAAGCCACCCATATAAACCAAATCATCTGGCGTATCTTTCGTAACTAAGCTGGCGTAGTCCTTACTTAATTTTCCATCAAGATAGCCTTGTGGATCGCCGGTTTGTGGATCTAACCCTCCCCATTGGTAAGCAGAAACATTTAAAATAGGTTTACCAACAATAATTCCCCCTAAAGCAGAACGAGACTCTAACAAATATTCAGTTACTTTATCATTCCCATAACTAAAAAGCACTGTACTATACCACGAAATCTTTCGCTGTACATTAATTGTATTTAAAGTAACATCTACACCCTTACCCGTAGTACTTGCTGTATTTCCTTTAAACGATAAAATACCTGTTACTGGGGCAAATGTTGCTTGTCCAATTAAATCAATCCCTTTCTTACTATAAAATTCAATGCTTCCACTTATTCTTTTTTGTGCAGTTGCAAAATCTAAACCAGCGTTAATAATTTGTACTCGTTCCCACCGTAGTGATGGATTTGGCGGATTAATTACGACCGCAAATGGCAAATTTGAATTTGGTGCAGGTGAAGTATATCTTGCCGTAGTATAGGCAGATAGGGTTTTATCAACATTACCGTTATAACCATACGTAAATCTAGCTTTTAATTCTGGCAACCAATTTATTTTATAAAAAGGTTCTTCACTAATTGTCCACCCAGCGCCTACAGCATAAAGAGGAACTCCCTTTTGATTTGCATCTACACCGAACAAGTTACTCTGATCTAATCTAGCACTCGCTGTGAACACATATCGTTTTAAATAAGCATAAGATAAATTGCCGAATAGCGAACGGTAACGATCTATAAAATAGCTCTGTGTATTACCCGATGTAATTGCGGCTGTAGAACCTGGACTATTGTAAATAGGAAAATTTGAACTCACATAATCAACAATTTTTGAACTACCATGCTCTTCATCGTAACCATATAAACGGGATGAATTACTTTCCCCAATTTGCTCTCGTACCTCAAAACCAGTTATGGCATGCAAACTATGCTTTGTCCATTCTTTATCGATATTAAGTTGAGTTCGGAAGTTATGACTTTGGGCAGCACTTTGATACTCGTCCAAAATTCCACCTAATGGAATTGGCCGTGTAAAAGTTCCATCTGCATTTACAACTGTTAATCGATTAATTTGATTACGTACGATGTAGGTATCTTGCGATTGTATATTATTTCTATCAGAATTGGTATTTCCATATTGATAATTCACATTCAAATTTAGAAAGGAATTGATTTTGTATTTCAATCCCGTGCTTAATCTGTAATCGGTTTGCATGGTTTGATCGTTTGCAATCTCCAATTCTTGTAATGGACTATACTCCCAGTTTAGCAGTCCTTTTGCATAAGCTTGATCAGAAAAAGCTTGACGATACCTAGGAATAGATAATGGATTACCCGCAGGGCCTGCCAACATCAAGTACGGCAACGCAAAATTATCTATGGTTAAAGAACTAGTTCCAGGATTGCTACTTCCTGTATTTGAACGATTAAACGCAAACCCGGTATTCAATTCTAACTTGCCTTTAAACAAATTGTACGTATGATTTAAGTTTAGTGTTGTACGACTGTAATCATTACCTGTTAAGGATGACGCATTTTGATCGTAACCCGCTGAAACAAAATAATTCGAAGTGGCCGTGCCTCCATTTAGTGATAATGCATATTGTTTATTGAACCCATTTCGGTATAAATATTTATTAATATCGGAGCGATTATCGAGCAATGCATATTTCGCAATCTCCGCATCGACCAGATCGGCAGATAGCTTGCCATCACGTTTTGCGATCAGCAATTCGACCACTGGCGAAAGCACTGTATTTGTAATGGAGATTTCTCTGTTTCTGTAAAATCCCTTTTCAAATAGTTCTTTCTCTATATTTATGGCATCCGCAGCACTCATTTTCGATTGATAGAATTGGTCGGGCCTTTCCATTGCGGTGACATTTGCATTAAAGTTAATGCGCAAATCTTGGTTGTAATTGCCTTTTTTTGTCGTAACTACAATAACCCCATTCCCTGCGCGTGCACCCCAGATAGAAGCTGCAGCAGCATCCTTTAAAATGGTGATGCTCTCTACATCGTTTGGATTGATATTACTTAAATCCCCATCATAAGGAAAATTGTCGATAACCACTAAGGGCTTGGTATTCGCAAAAATGGTATTTTGACCTCTAATGCTGATGGCACTACTTCCACTTGCTACTGTTGCATCCTTATTAAAAATAAGTCCCGCCACCATGTGTTGTAAACGATCGATAATATTGGTACTTACAATTTTTTCGAGCGCTTGCTGGTTAACAAACTCGAATGAACCTGTTGCTCTTTCTTTAGGTATTTTTTGATAGCCTGTCGAAATTTCAACTTCCTGCAGTTGCATTGGATTGGCTTCGAGAAAAATCGTAAGAACACCGGTGTTATTTTCGATCAGAATTAATTTCTTTTGCGAAAAATAGCCCATATACGAAAAAGTAACCCAATAATTTCCAGGCAATACCTTGATGATAAAATTTCCAGTACTATCTGTATTTATAGTGTTTTGATTAAGTATGGAAACAGAGGCACCTGCTAATGGAAGCTGATTACGATCTGTAACTTTTCCTTTTACTATAATTTGCTGTTGAGCTGAAACAGCGGTATTTATTATCAATAATATGGCAAGTATAAAGAATAATGATTTCATAAATTTAATTTGAGAGTGAATGGAAGGTTAAGGAAATTATTTTACGGCGTCACGATAAACAACCATATCAATTTCAAACTCCCCTTTTACCAGTTCTAAACCATATTTGGTTAACTCTAGATTTATAGCATCAGGATTTGACAAAGGTGCGTTGATGATTAAATCGGTTAATGTCTTATCATTAATAAGATTAACTATTGGGATTTTAGAAAATGAAAAATAGTGAGCATCGAGGGTATTAATAAATAGATTTAAACTTCCATTTCGCATCATTAAGCCAGTTGGATTTTGATCAATTATCTCTTCACCACCTACCGAAGGAATAATATTTTTTCCTGGTAGTTGTCTTAAAGCATAGCATAGCGTTTTTCGCCTCTCAACTTTTACTGAATATTGCGGGAAAAGTTTAAATAAATCACTATGCATTAATTGATAGGCGTTTGACTGGAGTGTTGGCGGTAAGGACAACTCATACGTCCATGAATAATCCCTCCAATTTTTACCCATTCTTAAAGGGTCAATTACTAAAGAATCTTTTGTTTCGTAAATAACCTTACTAGTTGTGTATTGCTTTTTACCAGCTCCAAAAGCCAAATTAAACAAACGCACAAGCCCAACATTTCTAGCAAGCATTTTAGAAAACCCAAGGTTTCCC
>JACMOW010000282.1 GCA_014377775.1 Pedobacter sp.
TAATTCCTATTTGGATGCCTTTGGCGCTGAAAAAGAAAATTACCGCATTTATATTGAATTATGGGTAGAGAACGAAACCCAAACCGCTTTTGAAAAAGCTTACGATAGCCATTTACCTTTAAAATATGGAAGCTCATGGCAAGCCGAAACTGATTTAAAATATATTCTACATGGCATTTTAGAAAATGCGGGTGTGGATTATATTGGCTTTTACATCACCGCGATTACGGAGGCTAAAAAATCGGCCCGAAAATTCTATTTAAAATTTGGCGAAAGCATTGATAATGTAGTGGGCACTTTAACGCAAACCGCAAATTTTAATGTGGTATATGGCGGACTGAGCTACTCGGCGGCATCAGCTACCTCGCTTTTAAATAAGCTGCAGCCCGTTGCTGGCGATGTCACAAAAGATAAGTTTTTAAAGCAGGGCATTCTGCAAGAATATACCCGCAGCAACCAGCCACAATTTTTATATTTCTTAAACACCAGGGCGGCAAAAGCTGGCTGCACTTTACAAGCTAAATTTTACTTTACAAACACCACTGTTTTACAAAAAACGGTGACTACTGGCGACATAGATCAGTACCGGAAGTACGCTTTTAATACTCGGTTTAATCTGTTGATATCTGAGGCTGAAATTGCGGGACGCATTTGCTCGCATTATGAAGTTTGGTTGCAGGATAGCGCAGTCGCCATCATATCTGAAAAGCGTGATTATTATCTGAATTACGAGATCAAAGATTTTGTGAGGTACTTTTTATATTGGAGCAGCTGGGGATCTGTTGATACGCTGTATACTTATGGAAAGGGGAAAACGGGGATCGAGCTTTCGCAAACACAATCGGGCAGGATTTATAATTATGGCGCTGATATTAAACAAGGGCAAAAGTTTAGTTTCGATATCAGTTTAAATTCGGGCTTTAAAGTGGCCACTGGATTTGCCTCTAAAAAGCAAATCGGGTTAAATCGTGATTTTTACCTTTCGCCTTTTAAGCTTCGTGTTTTTAATGATGTTTACCTTCCTATCAGCTTATCTAGTAAAAGTATTGACGAATTTAATGATGGCGAGGGTTTATTTGCCCAGTTATTCGAGTATAAATATGATTTTGAAGATGATGCCTATACCGAAGGAGACGAAGACGAGGGCATTGGCGATTCTTTGGCATCCTTTACCATTGGCAGCTCTTTAATTGTTATCCCGCCTACGCCGATAGATTTAACGCCTTACCTCACTAAAGCCGAGTACTATGCCGATAAGGCGAAGTTTGTAAGTGGTGAAAATGCCACTAAAACTACCTTAATAATGACCTTGTTAAGTGGTGGGATATTAGATGATTTACCAACCGGGGCTTATACCGTACCCAATACGGCAATCCAAGAGTTAATACCTAGTTTTTCTAATCCTGCCGCCTATACCGATGTATTATTGGTGCGCCATGTAAATGCAGCCGGGCGTTTGGGGTATGCGATTATTAGCTGTAACGATTTAGCTAATGATAGCTACATGATCACATTTGCCAGCGTTGCGGGAGCACATAAAATTACCAAACTAGGTGAAGGGCCTGAGCCAGTAGCATTCAGCCAATCATCCCTGGTGCCTGATGGTTCCGGAAGCTACAAGCTACCAATAACCGTTGCGGAAAATAAAGGGGTATCATGGATAAGATTAAATAAATCAGGGTCCATCTACATGATGCCTATTGTATATGAAAACGGCTTTCTTTTAGGATTCGATGATAATACAGCACAAACCATTTTAGTGAAAATAACATGAAAAAATTAATCACCATTTTACTTATTGCTTTTGCTTTTGGGGCAAATGCGCAGAGTTACCAAACCACAACGGCGGCAACTTTCACAAACGGAACGGGTAAGGATGTTAAATTTAGAATTGGCACCTATACTTTTGGAGTAAGTGATTCGATTCGAAATAACATCAGGGATTCTTTATTAAAAATTCCTGCTTATGCAAAATCGCTAACTGGTTTTAGTGTGATTAAGGCAAGTACCGACCCATTATATAAGGCTATTGGCTATACGCCAAGCTATGCGGAGGTGATTGCTGCTATTGGTTTTACACCAGAAAACTTAGCGAATAAAGGCGCTGCAAATGGCTACGCTAGTTTAGATGGTAGCACTAAAATACCAATTTCACAGCTGCCCGATGCGATTGTTGGGAGCGTGAATTATCAAGGTGGTTATAATGCTTCAACCAATACGCCAACTTTACCAACAGCGACAGGGAATAAAGGAAAATATTATGTAGTGAGCGTGGCAGGGACACAAGTGTCATTAGTACTTAATGTTGGCGATTGGATAATTAGCAATGGAACGATTTGGCAAAAGGTAGATAATAATAATACGGTGACAAGTGTGGCTGGTAAAGTTGGTGCTGTTTCGTTAGTTATTGCTGATATTGGGGGCTTAGTGGCTGACCTAACCGGTAAAGCCAATTTAAGCGGGGCTAATTTTACTGGACCTGTAAGTTTAACTAGTACATCTGACCAATATTTTAGGTCTGACAATACCTATTTAGCAAGAAAAGGTTTGTGGCTGAGTGATAATTCTACCGTAAATATGAAGATTTATACAGGGGGTAGTGCCACATTAGGGGCATATACCGAGAGCGTAAATACTTTGGTTATAGGTACTGGAATTGGTGGTGGTGGTGGTTCTGCTGAAAAGATATTATTTCACTCAACCGGAAGGGGTAATATGTTTGTAATTGATGCTGCAAATCAGTTAAATACGTCTTTTTTCCCTTTAGTAGCTACTTCTTTTTCAGTACCTGGTGGCACATCTCCACAATTTTTAAAAGCAAATGGAACTTTAGATAATAATTCTTATGAGTTGAGTTTTGCTAAAAACACAGGGTTCAATAAAAATTTTGGAACTGCATCTGGTACGGTTGCACAGGGGAATGATAGCCGAATAAATAATGGACAGACTGCTTTTTCATCTTTGAGTAATTACGCTTTATTAAGTGGAGCTAATTTTACTGGTGCCATAACAAGTTCATCATCAGCACAATTTGGTTCTTATATAAATACATCAGATTCTTATGTAATCAAAGGGTGGACAACTTTAAGAACAAGCCCTGCAACTGCTGATATTTTACAAATTGGAGGAGTATTAACATCACAATGGTATTTTTTAGACTTTTATGCAAATGGAGTTGGCTCAATGAGATTAAATTCAACTTCATTATCTGTTTATGGTGATATAATAGCAACAGGAAACGTAACTGCTTATTCAAGTGAAAAGCTAAAAGATAACATTAAGCCTATTGATGGAACTTATGCTTTAAAAGCAATAAAAAACATAAGGGCCGCAACTTATACATGGAACGGAAAGGATGTGGCATCTAAGAAAGGAACTACAGGAATAGGCGTTATTGCAGAGGACGTAAATAAATACTTTCCCGACTTAGTGAATAAAGACAATGAGTACTGGGCAGTTGCTTATGGTAATATTTCAGCGGTGCTAATGGCAGCTATAAAGGAGCAGCAAAAGCAGATTGAAGATTTAACAAAAGAGGTTAAGAAATTAAAGAGAAAACAAAGATGAAAAAACTAATTATTCTATTCTTGCTATCGTTTGTGCTTAACAGTTTTGCTCAAACTTCCATCCCATCTTCGGGCGCAATTACGATTAATCAGATTGCGACAGTGATGTATAATTTAGGACAGATTACGCTTGCTGAAAAAAACGGCGCTTTGAGTATTTCCTTTTTGAATGGTAAATCTACTTTAAGTGACAAAACTGCTCCGTATTCATTATCTGACTGGTATGGTTATGGTGCTAGTAGTTTTTATACATGGGTTTTTGATGCTTACAACGCATCAGGCGGAGAAGCTGGATCGTGTACATCTGGAAGCCCAACAACAATGTACTCATCTTCTTCATCTTTAGGTTTATCAGTTGTATTATATACTAATACAAGTTTAACTACACCGGCTCCCAATGGTAGCTACAGAATTAGTGATAACCGTTATTATGTATCATCCTATACTGTAGCTGGTCAAATTACATCAACAGGATCTTGTGGTTTTTAGAATAAAATGAAAAAAACAATCATAACAATCGCCCTTGCATTTATAGTATTTGCAGGGATGAGCCAAACTAAAGACAGCGTAAAAGTTGCACCTAAAGTTGAATTTAACGCTGAACAAGGAAAGCAAATTATTGAAATTTTGGAAGAGAGTAAAAATGCGTTACTTAAAAGCAGTTCACCATTTACAACAGAGGAAAATTTGAAACGCATCCAAAACCTAAATGCGATAATTGAGGAAATTAAAAAGCAGTTAAAACCAATTAAATAAGATGGAAAACTTCATCAAAGAATTTAGCGAAAACTTATTAGGAAATTTAAGTTTAGCGGTATGGGCATCAGGTATGGTATTGGCTTTAATAGGAGCTATACTAAGCCTAAGATTAGCCGCAAAGAAAAGGGATAAATTAAGCGATAATACGCCTTATCAATTCAGTTGGAAATTTATGCTGCAAGATAACGCCCAGCGTTTGTTTACCGGATTTTTAATCACGTTTGCAGCTTTCAGATTTGCACCAGAAATACTACATCAAGATTTCTCGATGTTCTTGGCGTTTTTGGTTGGCTTATGTTCTGATCAAGTGGCAGCATTGATATCTAAATTGGAGATTGGCGCAAGAAATACTGATAAATAAAACAGATGGTAGAAATCGTTAATCAGCAAGGTTTAGTTTTAGAATTGGATGATAATGCGGCCATCCCGGTGGAGCGCAACAACATGCTGTTTAATGATAGCGATACGCTTTTCCAAGATGTGGTTTACAGTTTCGGCGCTCCATTAAGTCCGGCGAATAAACTGTTTATCGCCCAGGCTTATTTAGTGGATGCCGATATTGCGCTTTATAAAATAAATGTGCAGGTTTTCTTGGGCGCATTTAACCTGTTTAAATGTGTGATGGATTTCAGTATTAAAAATGGGAAGATAGAAATTACGCTAAAACCCAATTTTGCGGCTAAAGCAAAGAAAGCCGGAGAAAGCAGCCTTAACCAAATTGATGTGAACGATCAGTTATCTGACATGAGCGGCACCACCATGGCTGGCCACATGAATGACACCATTAACTCGCCACAAGATTATAATTACATTTTTACACCACTTTACTCGCCAAACTACTTCCCTACCGCCGTTGGTAGCCCAACTAGCTTTCCATATATTAATCAGTACAGTGGTTTTTTTACTGGATTTGATGGAAATGGCGGCATCATACAGTTCCCTAAAGTATTATCAATACTAAAGATACTAGGTAAAGTTTTAGGATTTAACACCTTAAAAGGCGATTGGCAAACAACCGACCAAGCTTTAAAAAGCTACATTTTTAATTTAAGAAATGTAATTGGCAGCGACTCCTTCCCATACAGCACCTTACCCATCGGTTTATGCCTCCCAAAAATGACGATTGCCGAA
>JACMOW010000283.1 GCA_014377775.1 Pedobacter sp.
ATTGTTACTACCCACCCCATTCAATACAATGCACCCTGGTTTAAGAAGTTGCATGCAGGTGCTGCCATCAACGTAATGGTTTTTTACACATGGGGGGAAGCAGGTGCCTCCCATAAATTTGACCCTGGGTTTGGTAAGCAGGTTACATGGGATCTACCATTGTTGGAAGGATATCCATTTACTTTTGTTCACAACCAATCTACTGTACCAGGTTCTCATCATCGCAAAGGCATCATCAATCCTACTTTAATTAACGATATTAAAAAATGGGGGGCTGATGCAGTATTGGTTTTTGGATGGAATTTTGTAAGCCACTTGGCGGTGATGCGGTATTTTTATGGCAAGATACCTGTTCTTTTTAGGGGGGACTCTACTTTGTTGGATGAAAGAATTGGATGGAAAAAATTATTTCGCCGACTGTACCTTAAAAGAATTTACCGGCATATAGACATTGCCTTTTACACAGGAACCTGTAACAAACTGTATTTTAAAGTACATGGTTTAAAAGAAGCGCAACTTATTTATGCGCCTCACGCTGTTGACAATGAGCGCTTTTTTGAGCCTCAGGAAAAGTACCAGTTACAGGCAGATGCATGGAGAGAGCAATTAGGATTTAATCAAAAGGACGTTGTATTGTTGTTTGCCGGTAAACTGGAAGCCAAAAAAAATCCATTTTACTTGCTGGATGTACTCAGGCAAAATACACATCCTGATTTAAAACTTTTGTTTGTAGGCAGTGGGCATTTGGAAAAGGTGCTGAAAAAAGAAGCTGAAAGTGATAAGCGGATTGTATTTATTGATTTTCAAAACCAGTTACAAATGCCGGTATTGTATCGGGTGGCCGATTTGTTGGTACTCCCCTCTATTGGTCCGGGTGAAACATGGGGCCTGGTATTGAATGAGGCGATGGCTTGTGGTAAAGCTGTTGCTGCCAGTATTTTAACAGGAGGTGCCTTTGACCTTATAAAGGAAGGTAAAAATGGCATTATCTTCAATCCAAATGATACACTAGTCATTAGTGAATTATTACAACAAGCATTAAATAATAAAAATTGTCTCACCCAGATGGGGCTTCAATCAAAAAAAATCATCCATTCATTTAGTTTCTTACAGATTACCATTGCTATAACGCAATCAATTAACAAGCTGTAGATTAGCGTATCAATAAATGGAACCTTATCAGTTAAATAATCCTGCCATTACGGTTATACTTCCTGTTTACAACGGTATGAAATACCTGGAGCAGTCTGTTCAGTCGGTGTTAAACCAACAGTTCCGTAATTTTGAATTTTTTATTATAGACGATTGTTCGACCGAAGGTAGTTGGGCCTATTTGCAATCGCTTACAGATCAGCGAGTCAGCATCTGGCGAAACGAACAAAATAAGGGGCTTTTCTTCAATCTGAATTTTCTTATTCGAAAATCCAGGGGAGCTTTAATAAAATTATGGTCGCAGGATGATGTGATGGAGCCAGATTGCATTGGCGAAGTATGCTCTTTTCATGAAAGGTATCCGCAAATTGGCTTTAGTTATACAGATAGAAAATACATTGATGCTGCAGGTATGTCCTTAAATATCAATAAATATGACGATACACCGGAGTTAATATCTACTGAACTTCATGCTCATATTGCATTTATTACCGGGTCTATTGCTGGTAATATTGCCAATGTAACTTTATGCAAAGCCGTCTTGCACAAAGTGGGTTTGTTTAACGAGGAAATGAAGATTAGTGGAGATTTTGAAATGTGGGTACGATTGGCCAAAGATCATCCCGTAGGATTCTTAAAAAAACCGTTAATTCATTTAAGAAACCACGAGGAACAACTTAGTGGGCAGGCAAAATATTTTATTTATCATTTACGGGAAGACATTGAGACCTACAATATTTTATTTAATTATGTATCCCCGGAAATGAAGAAAGATGGCAGGTTAATTTTAAGAAAGCGAAAGTTGTTATTTTATTACACCCTAATGTTAAAGTCATTTTTTAAGGGGAAATGGAAAACCAGTTATCAATTTTTTAAGTTACTGAGTAAGTTTGATAATATATTTCTTATAACATGGAGTTATTGTAAGTATAAACTGATACTACGTAATCAATAAAATTTTTTTGCATTCAACCTTTTATTACAGATAATATCCTCCTAAATATTGTGGGTGCAGTTTTTACACCAATCTCTTATCATTATTTACTTTGGCAAAATACATTAAAATAGATGAGCAATCATCCTTTCTACTGGTAGCTATTTGCATCAGTTTGTTAACATTATCCAATGGATTTTATTTATTTTTACCCGTATTGTTGATTTATGTTATATTGTATCTATTGCAACAACCATTCAAGCCGGGCATCTTTTCGCTGATAGCCTTGCAGCATTTTTTGCAAATTGCTGCTGGAGTTTGGTTATGTAATTATTTGAATAAAGATATCAATTACAATACAGATTCCCGGTCAACCGCTATTGTTGCATCTAGCATAGGACTCTGCTTTTTATTAGCCCCGATTATATATTACCAAAATAAGATACCACCGCAAACGAGAGGTAGTTTAGCTCGTTATGTAAGTAATTTTTCCATTCAAAAGGTAATGTATCTCTACATTGTTTCCTTTTTTATTGCTGCTTTTCTGGGTTCCATTGCATTTGTTTTCGGAGGATTTACGCAGATTATTTTTAGTCTTGTAAAAATTAAGTGGATTTTTTTTTTATTATTTGGCTACATGTGTTTCTTGAAAAAAGAAAGGCTTAATTTATTTTATTTGTTTATTGCACTGGAATTTTTCAATGGCTTTTTGGGGTTTTTCTCTGATTTTAAAACAGTGGTTTTTTTTGTTATAGTTTTATTAATTAGCCTGTTGGACAAGCTGGATTTTAAACAGATTTTTATAGTGGTGGTATTATCTGTTTTATTAGGGACTTTTGGTTTGGTATGGACCAATATCAAAGGAGACTATCGCTCTTTTTTAACCGGAGGTGAAAAGTCCCAATCTGTTAGTGTAGAAAGGGGTGCAGCAGTAGATAAGTTAATTGATTTATCCGGCAATGTAAAAAGCGAGAGTTTGGATGAATCAGTGGTTGCTATGCTCGACAGAATCCAGTATACTTATCATTTCGCCAAAACCATTGATCGCATGCCCTCAGTGCTGCCATTTGAAAATGGCGATAACTGGCTGTTGAGTTTGCAGTTTACAACAACACCGAGATTTTTAAATCCTGATAAGCCAAGCTATGATGCTACGGAAAAAACAAAAAAATACACAGGGATCAGGTATTCCGGTAGAAAGGAAGGTGTATCCTTTAGCCTTGGTTATTTTCCAGATTGTTTTATTGACTTTGGTATTTATGGTATGATGATTATGCTTTTTGCGATTGGTATGATGTATATGGTCATTTATTCCTATTTGCTTAGAAAATCATCTTCAAATCTGGTGTTTAATTATGCTGTGGTAGGCGCATTCTTTCTGGAGTTTAATGCATTGGAAATGGACAGCACTTATTTTCTAGGTCGTTTATTTGCTTCATTAGTTACCTTTTTCTTCTTAATTCAATTTATTTTTCCGTGGGTGATTCAGTTCATAACCATTAATAAAGAAAAAAAAGAAACCTCCTACTTTCTAGCGCAGTAAATACCTATTTCTTGAAACTATCTTTCTTATACAACAAATTTTTAATCCAATACCTTCTCAAATTCCTGCTAACCTTTTGCATTCTATATTACGGCACCAAGGTAATGATTGGTATTACAACTCCCGGCGGCTACTATGTCGCTTTTGCAGATAAGTACCTCGATTATATTTCGGGATTACGGTATTTGTTGCTACATACTTCCAAAGGGTTACTTACTATGATTGGTTTTGATGTTTACCTTAAAGATATTTATACCATTAAAATGGTTAATGGCAGAGGAGTACAGGTGGTTTATAGTTGCCTTGGCTATGGGTTGCTTTCTTTTTGGATTGCTTTTATTATTGCCAATAAAATGCCGTTTCGCAGCATGCTTAAATGGATGATGGGTG
>JACMOW010000284.1 GCA_014377775.1 Pedobacter sp.
AGTGCAGTAGCCACTTCGGTTACTACCTTTATTTTTTTTCCGATCGAATCGACCAAATGAAATTGTGTTTCCGGGAATAAAATAGCCAATGGAATGCCTGGAAATCCACCCCCAGTACCCACATCTAAAACCTTTTCGCCTGCTTTAAACGTGCAAAACTTAGCAATACCCAACGAGTGCAAAATATGCCTTTCATAAAGTTCATCAATATCTTTTCGCGAAATCACATTGATCTGCGCATTCCAAAAGCTATACAAATCATACAATTTTGCAA
Organism: Pedobacter sp.; assembly: GCA_014377775.1. Taxonomy (GTDB): domain Bacteria; phylum Bacteroidota; class Bacteroidia; order Sphingobacteriales; family Sphingobacteriaceae; genus Pedobacter. The sequence continues at coordinate 275 of JACMOW010000284.1, forward strand.
ATTGATCTAGCTGATGCTCGCTAATTGCAGGAAAATACTTTAAGATAAGATCAGGTTTTACTTCAGACATCATAATTATTTCCAAGCTACTTTTTTAACAAATATAGAAACTAAGCTGTTAATCACTAAAAATATAGCCAAAACTAATTCTAAAACGGGAAACCACCACTTCAGCTCACCATAGTTTAGTCTATTCAACAAACGTATGTACACCAAACCTCTAACTAACATGCTCAATGCAAAAATAACCAACCCAAAATAAAGCGTGTCATTAAAGCACAATACAGCAAATCCGACTCCATAAAATAAAAGCTGAAAGATGTATTGAATAGAAAGTATAATCCGATGCTTTGCTTGATACAATTTCCCTGCTCCGTAATGGCGTTTCTTTTGACGCAAATATGCTATAAATGAGGCTTTGGGCTCACTCCACATATGGGTATCTTTATGAATTCGAATCTCAGTATTGCCCGAATTAGCGTTCGCATTCACAAACAAATCATCATCCCCTGATGGGATATGCATGTGCGCTGCAAAACCCTTACTTTTAAAAAACAGTGACTTTTTATAGGCCATATTTCTTCCTACACCCATATAAGCCATCCCCTTTAATGCAAAAGATAAGTAATTTACTGCTGTAAAGAATGTTTCTAATCTAATAATACAGTTTAAAAGACTTCTTTTCTTTAAATAAGGTGAATATCCTAAAATAATTTCAGTATTGCTGTTTGAAGATTGCTGCATGCCCCGCAACCAATTTGACGAAGAAGGAAAACAATCGGCATCAGTAAAAACCAACCATTCATAAGCCGCTGCTTTAATTCCCATGGTTACTGCAAATTTCTTTCCTGCAATAAATTTATCTCCATCAGCTACAGTCACCACTTTTAACCTATCATATTTTTTCAAAAACTCCGCTAAAAGATCAGATGTACCATCCCACGACCTATCGTTTACCACCACAACTTCGAAGTTTGGATAATCTTGCGATAAAATCAATGGTAGGTATTCCGTTAGATTTTTCACTTCATTTCTAGCGCAAATAATCACACTAATTGGATGTAAACCACTTTCTGTTACGGTATCAACCTTAACCGAAGCTAATTTTAAGTGTACAAAAAGACTAAAATAAAGCTGAACAAGTAAGCAAAAAATAAAGGTGCCCAGCAGACAAGTTTCTAATATTGTAAATTCCACAATGCTATTTCTAAAAGATAGCAAATTTCTCATTTTTAATCTGATTTTACATTGTTTTGTTGATAAAAATAGGAAATGGGAAATAAAGAACGGGAAATGGGTAAATTTCATACCGTAAATGCTAAAAAACAAATTACTAAACATCCAATCTACTCCTCATTCCACATTTCCTTACCAGAAAAGCTGAACAATTTGTTTCGAATCCAATCTATTTCCCATTTCCAATTCCCCTATTCCCTAAAAACAGGATAATTTTGGCTATTTTTGCCTCAATTTTACACACATATGAAATTTACTTTACAGGCACACGATCTGCAATCAAAAGCTAGAGCTGGCACCATTACTACGGCGCATGGCGATATAAAGACTCCTATTTTTATGCCTGTTGGCACCGCAGGAACGGTTAAAGCCGTACATCAGCGCGAGCTAAAACAAGATATTAATGCCCAAATTATTTTAGGCAACACCTACCACTTATACCTTAGGCCAGGATTAGATATTATTGAACCTGCCGGAGGTTTGCATAAATTTATTGGTTGGGACAGGCCAATATTAACCGATAGTGGTGGCTATCAAGTATATTCTTTGAGCAAAGTGCGTAAAATAAAAGAAGAAGGAGTTACTTTCAGATCACATATTGATGGTTCAAAGCACCTATTTACGCCAGAATATGCCATGGATATACAACGTACCATTGGCGCCGATATTATTATGGCATTTGACGAATGCACGCCCTATCCTTGTGATTATCAATATGCGGCAAATTCTATTAACATGACTCACCGCTGGTTAAAACGTTGTTGCCATCGTTTTGATACTACCAGTCCGAAGTACGGTTTTGATCAAACCCTATTCCCAATTGTGCAGGGTTCGGTTTATAAAGATTTACGGATAAAATCGGCCGAATTTATTGCAAGTATGGACCGCGAAGGAAATGCAATTGGTGGATTATCGGTTGGCGAGCCCGCCGAAGAAATGTATGCCATGACCGAAGTGGTTTGTGATATTTTACCACCTGATAAGCCAAGATATCTTATGGGTGTTGGTACGCCCATCAATATTCTCGAAAATATTGCGTTAGGTGTAGATATGTTCGATTGTGTAATGCCAACCCGAAATGCTCGAAATGGAATGCTTTTTACCCGAAATGGTATCATTAACATCACCAATAAAAAATGGGCAAATGATTTTTCGCCTATCGACTCAGACAGCGACCTTCATGCTGATCAGGTGTATTCAAAAGCTTATTTAAGACACTTAATGCACTCGAAAGAAATCCTGGGTGCTCAAATTGCAACGTTGCATAACCTCCATTTCTATCTGTGGCTGGTTAACGAAGCGCGTGAAAAAATTATTTCTGGCGAATTTTACGCTTGGAAAAACAAAATGGTGACTATATTAGGTAATAAATTATAAATGAACATTTTCCGCAAGCGCATAAAAATTATCGATGCCTTTATTATAGGCAAGTACTTGGGCACATTTGTGTATACCCTTGCGCTATTTGTGGTAATTATTGTGATTTTTGACCTGTCAGAAAAATTTGATGACTTTTTAGAGAATGACATGAGTATATGGGACACCATAACGCAATACTATGCGGGTTCTATTCCATTCTACGTGAACATGCTCTCTCCATTAATTAATTTTATTGCAGTAATTTTCTTTACTGCTAAAATGGCCGATCAAACTGAAATTGTACCCATATTGAGCGGAGGTGTTAGTTTTAATCGATTTTTACGCCCCTATTTTATTTCGGCATTTATTATTTTTTCGATAAATTTAATTTCTAATCTCTATGTTCTTCCTTACACCAACAGGATAAAGAATAAATTTGAAAATGAAGTAATAAAAAAGAAAGACCCCTTTACGAAGGAGAAAATACACATGAAGTTGGATAGCAATACCTATATTTTTATTGATGCATTTGACAAT
>JACMOW010000285.1 GCA_014377775.1 Pedobacter sp.
CCAAATCGCTGTGCACCCGTAAATGTACCGTCGCCACCAATAACAATTAACCCATCTATCTCTTTTTCTTGTAAATTTTTGAAGGCTTTTTCCATGCCTTCTTCCTCTTTGAATGCTAAACATCGAGCAGTCTTCAGAATTGTACCACCTAAGTGTAAAATATTACTTACAGAACGAGCATCCATCGAATTAATTTGATTATTAATTAATCCTTGGTAACCTTGCATTACCCCAAACATATTTTTACCATGGTAAATTCCTGTTCGAATAACAGCGCGAATGCATGCATTCATACCTGGAGCATCTCCTCCAGAGGTTAATACTGCAATATTTTTAATATTTGGTTCCATTTTATTATACGAATATAGTGTGTATTAATTACACTAAGTAATTTTTTTTCATTATTTTTACGAAATAACACACTAAGTGTATTTATTTTGTTCTAAAATTGTAAATATTTTAAAAACGATATTGTTTTGAAAGAAGTATTACCTCAGTTTAATTCTGCAGTTTCGATAGATTGCGTTTTATTTGGTTTTGATGGCGGAGAGCTCAAAATCTTGTTGATCGAACGAAATGAAGAACCGTTTAAAGATTGGTGGGCCTTGCCTGGCAATTTGATTGATGAAGATGAAAGCGTAGACCAGTCTGCCTCTCGCATTTTGCATGAGCTTACTGGCTTAAGCGATGTGTACATGGAACAATATTATACATTTGGTGAAGTAGGTAGGCATCCACAGGGAAGAGTAATCTCCGTTGCCTATTATGCCATGCTGCGTTTGGGTGGCGATAAGGCCTTGAAACCGCTCACAACCTATGCAAAAAAAGCACAATGGATTAATGTTCGCGAACTTCCAAAGTTAGGATTCGACCATCAGCATATATTTGATAAAGGCTTAGAGAAGATTAAGCGACGCATTAAGCACTTGCCGATTGCCTTTGAGTTGTTGCCAGAGAAATTTACTTTAACACAAGTTCAAAACGTATATGAACTCATTTTGGGTAAAAAACTCGATAAAAGAAACTTCCGCAAAAAAATATTGAGTTTTGGTGTACTTAAAGAGCTTGATGAAAAGCAGAAAGGTGTTTCATTTAGAGCCGCTACACTTTATAAGTTTGATAAGAGAAAATATGCCAAGTTGTTTGGCAAAGAAATATCGTTTTAACCAGTAGTATACACTTTGACAAACTTTTAAAGTTTGTCAAAGTGTATACTACTGGTAGATTATTTTTTATTTAAGTGATAATCTACCAAATCATCTATTGGTGAACGGATAATTTTACCAACTCCCATTTCATATCGATCGGCCACTAGGCTTAAAACATCTCTAAAGCTGTAGCCCACAGAACCCACACAATTTAGTTCGTATTTTTTATAATTTGGATAATGGATAACTAGGTTTTCGAAAAAGGCAGTAAAACCATAATCTACTACCGAGTTGGTATAATCTTCGTAATTCTCCTTAAAATCATATATAAATTTACTAAAATTAGCACAGAAACGATTGGGTAGGGGTTTATTGTAGATGTGATCAAATATATCTTCGTTGGTTAATGCATAATTATCGTAAAAGCTCTCTCTTAAGCCTTTAGGCATATAACCTTTCATATAGTCGGCTAAAATGCGTTTACCAATGTAACTACCACTTCCTTCGTCACCTAAAAAATAACCTAACGAATCGATATTCAATGAAATATCTTTTCCGTCGTATATGCAGGTATTGGTTCCCGTACCTAAAATAGCCGCAAAGCCTTCATTATCGCCCAATAAAGCCCGGCATGAAGCCAATAAATCGTGTCCGATAATAATTTGAGCATTCACAAATATCTTTTGCATACCATCTGCTACTACTTTTCTTTTCGCATCGGTAGAGCAACCTGCGCCATAATAGTAAACCTCTGTTAATTTTTCCGTTTCAAGGTGGTCCGGTAAGGAAGTTCTTAATGAGTTCTCTATGTAATCACTATCCACAAAATATGGATTATATCCTTCGGTATTAAAATGGATTTTTCTGCCTGCTTCATTTATTAAGCACCAGTTTGTTTTGGTTGATCCACCATCTGCAATAACAATCATTTTTGGTTTTTTAGGTTTGGTATTAAATAAAAAGTTTACCAATATATGTGGGTTTTTTGAAATAAAAAATTAATTTATAATTTTTTATTTCTTAACCTTCAATTTATAACAAACAATGTGATTGCGACGGGGAAAGGGAAATTTTTAGAAAGTGTACTTTGTACACCATGAAAGTAGTTTCTAAGAATTTTATTTAAATATTTACTAGATGAAATACAACGAAAAAAATGTAAATTAATAAAGCCCTTAAAATTAATTAAGGGCTCTTAGTTTTTTGTGTACAAACTTAATTTCTAACCATTATAAATTTATTGTTAGGGAGATCTAAAGTTATGGTATAATTGCCAGCAGTAGAAACCACAATGTTATCACCTGTTAAAGCGCCATTTGAACTACCACCAAAATTAGTTCCCCAATCTCTATTTTTTCTGAACTTAAATTCTCCACCAGTTAAAGCTGTTGTGATTTTCCAAGTACCTTTTCCATCGTTGATAAATTTCATGTCAGAATCAACAGACCAATTGCTTCCTGGGATAGCGTTGCCGATAATACCCCATGCTAGTGGAGCAATGGTGAAAGTTCTAGCATTCAAATCCACTGTAAGTTCTTTAGACCCTGGAGATATAGAACTGATATCGCCACCTGTTGTACTGAGCTTTCCTCCGCCGGCATCTCCATAGGCAATATCCCATTTTTTAGCAGGGGTAACCTTAAAGTTATTTCCATCGAAAGCGATCACCCCAGTATAAACGCCATTTCCTGCTAAAGATACTAGACTATCAGCTGTTGATGGATTCCAACCTTGATAATTTCCTGGTACGTAGATCCATGCTGTTAAAGGGAATGGCTTGGCACTTAGTGCAACTACATTGCTATAAATAGGAGCAATGTTATTGGATATAGAAGATTTTACCCTAATCTCTACATCAGTATTTGCAGTTGTTGGCAAGTTTAGTGAAAGTAATAAATTGTTAAAATCTAATCCATTATATGCTTTACTCGAAATATTTGCACCTAATATAGCTTCTTTTGCGTTTGCAAAATTTGTGCCCTTGATAGCCATTTGTAGTACATTGGTTACCGCAGCCGAGAAGCCAAAATTGGGATTTGTGATATTAAATGTAATTACATTGCTTGCGAGCATTGTTTTATCAAGTACAACAGAAGTGGCTGATGATTTTAATGATCCAGCAGTGCCTGAAGTAGCAACTGATTTGGTTTCGTCTTTTTTACAAGACCATAGTGATACAGCAATGAGGCTGAATACTAATGATTTTAAAAATACTGATTTCATATTTTATAAGATTAATAACCTGTGTTTTGTTTCAAATTCGGATTCGCAATTAAATCTGCAGCGGGAATAGGGTAGAGATTACGGAATGCCTGAATACCGGTTCCTGCCTTAACACCACCTTTAAATGGCCATAAATAAGAAGCATCTGTAAATTTACCATAACGTACCAAATCTGTACGGCGATGACCTTCCCAGTATAATTCTCTACCACGTTCATCTAAAAAGAAGTCTGTATTTATGCTAGCTACGTTACCTGAAGCATTTCCATAGGCACGTTGGCGTAAATTATTAACATAAGCTAACGCTTGTGCTGTTGAACCTCCCGATCCACCTCTCATTACTGCTTCCCCATAGATTAGGTATTGTTCAGACAATCGGAATAAAGGAAAATCTAATGAACTAAAAGTACCATTAAGTGATGTAGGTATTACGCCAGTTGATGTTACATTTTTAAATTTGGTAACACGTAAGCCATCAGTAAACACACCTATGTCATCTACATTACTTTTAGTCCCAAAAAATGCACCACGCTTATCCGAGTTTCCATTTGGATCTGGAAATAAAGCAGGTAAGTTCTGACGGGTTCTGTTACCGCCCCATCCACCATTTGGTACGCCATAGCTTGTTGGATTCATGTCTCCATTTATACCAGCATTAATTAAAAAGGTGGTACCCCCATAATTTGTACCTCTAGATCCATCGTAATTAATGGTTAAAATGGTTTCTAGGTTGTTTAAATTATTATCTGCTAGAAATAAATCTTTATAATTACTTTTTAATACATAACCAGCATTAATTACTTTGCTGGCATAAGTAATTGCATCAGTATATTTAGCTGTGCCTGTATAAACCTGTGCATTTAAATATAATCTCGCTAATAACGCCCAAGATGCTGCTTGATCTGCACGGCCATATTCATTTGTTCGTGCGTTAGCTAAGGTGCCTTCTATGGCTTTTAACTCTGACTCTACGTAAGTAAATAGAGCAGCTCTACTAATTTGTTTTGGTGCCACTTTTCCGATGTCGTCATTTTCTGTTACAAACGGGGGACTACCAAAGCCATCTAATAATACCCAATATTGATAGGCACGTAAGAAGCGAGCTTCTGCGCGATATCTCTGAATGTCTGAAGCATCGACCCCGCTAATACCACGGCTTGCTAATTTTTCAGGTGTACTCTCGCGAAGAAATTCGTTACAAATGGTAATTTGTAATATACTTCTTGAATATAATCCTCTTAAAAATACATTATCTACTGCCCAAGTAGAATGATTAAGCTCTGGAATACCAACATCTCCCCACGCACATATTGCTTCGTCTGTGGTAAGTTCTTGAGAAGTCCAAAACAATCTTAAAAAGTCGGCAAAGCCAGCATTTATTCCGCCAATATCACTCGCATCAGAACCCTGTGAGCTCGTTAAAGCATAGGTTGCATATAATTTGGCTAAGCTTTGTTTATACCCAGCTGGTGTTGCATAAACCGTAGTTGAAGTAACATCATTGGTAGGGGTTAAGTTTAAATCGCCCTTTTTACATGAATTTAATGAGATTAGCAAAAAGCCAATCGTCATTGTTATTTTAAATGAGTTTTTCATTGCTGTATTTTAATTAAAAACCTAGATTTAAACCTAAAGTATATGTTCTTGGCCTTGGATAAAGATTATAGTCAATACCATTTGATAATTCTGGATCCAAACCTTTAAACTTACTTACGACAAAAACATTCTGGCAGTTTGCCGAAATCCGTAAAGTTGTGTTATTATTTTTTGTTAATTTACCAACATTGTAACTAGCTCCAATGTTATCCATTCTTAAGAACGATGCATTTTTTACATAATAGTCGCTCAAATACTGATTAGTTTGGAAACCGGTATTTAAAAAGTCTCTGCTGGTGTTGTTAATGATACCGCTTGGACTTAAAATATTTGTTTTGATACCAAAATTAGAGGAAACATTATCATAAGCATAGTTGCCTAAGTTTGCTCTTAAAACGGTAGTGAAGGACCATTTTTTGTAGTTGAACTCAGTATTGAAACCAAAAGTAACCATGGGATCTCCAGATTTATAAAAATATTGATCACTAGTGTTGATAATCCCGTCGCCATTCAAATCCTCAAAAACACCTTCTAATGGAGATCCAGCGGCATTATAAATTTGTTTGTAAACGAAGAACGAGCCTGGTACTTGGTTAACGGAATTATATTTAAGTGTTGTACCTGTACCTCCTGCGATATCGCCGGCACCAATTTTAGAACCTGGGTCTGGGTTTAGCGTTAAGTTGGTTACTTTTCTTTTATTATAAGCAACATTAAAACCTATATCCCAACTTTTATCTTCTGTTTTTAACAAGCCGAAGTTAATACTTCCTTCAATACCTCTAACTTCCATATTTCCCACGTTTGTGGTTAAAAGGTTACTAAAATTTGTACCTACTGGTATATTAATGGTGCTTAAAAGATCTTTAGTTTTTTTGTAATAAGCATCTATACTTCCGTAAATCCTACCTTTTGCAAATCCATAATCTAAGCCAGCATTATAGGTTGTAGTAGTTTCCCATTTTAAATCTGGGTCATATGCAGCTGGGCTAAAATAATTATAAAAGATATTTCCAATTTGATATTGGCCTGTATTGCTATTTGCATAATATTTAGATAGGTAATCATAGTTTCCGATTCCATCTTTATTACCAGTTTCACCATAGCTTAACCTTACTTTTAAATCAGAAAATGTTTTGCTATTTTTCATAAATTCTTCACTAATTATTCTCCATGTAAAACCTGCAGAGGGGAAATACCCCCAACGATTATCTGCTGAGAATTTTGAAGATGCATCAGCTCTCATCGTTGCCGATAAGATATATTTATCGGCCAAGGTGTAAACAAACCTACCATAGTAAGAAAGTAATTTATTTTGCTCAACAGAGAAAGGAAAAACGGGGACGGTTAATAACTCGCCTGTTCCTTTATAAGAGTTAAAACTATATCCTGTACTCTTATTGTCGTAATAACCGTAACCGGCTGTAACATCAAATCTACTTTTTATTTCTTCAACAGTTCGCGCATAGTTAAGATAAAATTCCGAAATTGTATTGCTTTCTTTATTGAGGCGATCACCAAAAAACCCACTTGTAGCGGCACTTTGCGCTGCGAAAATTGGCACTCGGGTAGAGCCACTCCCTTGGCTCACATCATAACCTAAGTTTAAGTTGGCATGTAATTCTGGTAAGAAATGAAAAGAATAATCAAGTCTGATATTGCCGAAGCTTCTTACAGCCCTACCATTATTATCCTGTTGCCTAATTAAAGCAACTGGGTTGCGAGGCGCATTCGGATTTGGCACTGAGCCCTGAATCCATTCAAAGTAATTGCCGAATTTATTAGGTGCATTTACGGGTTGAGTGGGGTCGAATTGGATGGCATTAGCAATAGCGCCACCATTTGCAAAATGAGATTCAGATAGCGAACTTTTTATATTAAGATCAACCTTTAAGTGATTATCAAAGAAACTAGGTGAAATGGTAATTGCACTAGCAGCACGTTCCAATTTATCAGTGATTAATATACCCTGCTGATCTAAATACCCAACAGAAACGCGATAAGGTACTTTATAAAATGAACCAGAAATACTTAAATTATTATCGGATGAAAAGGCATTTCGGAAAATTTCATCCTGCCAATTGGTATTTGCACCGCCTAATAATCCTTTTTGAGTGGTTGTACCATTTTTATTTACATAGTCCCTTATTTCATCAGACGAAAGCACATCAACGTTTTTAATAACCGTTGCAATCGCATTATTGGTACTAAAGGCAATTACGGGTGCACCTTTTCCACCTTTTTTGGTTGTTATTAAAATTACTCCATTTGATGCCCTAGAACCATAAATGGCCGTGGCATTTGCGTCTCTTAACACCGTAAATGTTTCAATATCATTTGGATTAATCAATACCAAAGGACTTGGTGCATTGCCGATGCCATTTCCACTAAAGGGAACGCCATCAACTACGATAAGTGGATCGTTACTGGCGTTTAATGATGCCCCGCCACGAATGCGGATTACACTACCGCTACCAGGCCTACCGCCGTTGTTAACAATATTAACACCCGCAACCTTACCTTGGATTAATTGTTCGGGGGTGCTGATGGTTCCTTTTTGAAAATCTTTGGCATTAACGGTGGTGATAGAACCGGTTAAATTTTTCTTTTCGGCAGTTCCGTAGCCAATTATAACTACTTCAGTTAAGTTCTGCAAGTTAGGCTTTAAATCAAAATTTAAGACCACGTTACCAGTGGTAACATTCGCAGTTAATGACTGAGTTCCAAAACCAAGATATTTGGTACTTAAAACATAAGTTCCACTGGTTAAGCCAGTAAACCTAAAGTTTCCATCACTGTCTGCAGCAGTTGATTTTTGTGTGCCATCTATTTGAACGGAGGCACCAGGGATTGGAAGTTTATTATCATCCAGAATTTTTCCGGAAATACTTCCGGTTTGTGCAAATGCAGTGATTGAGCTGAACGCAAAAAACAGCAACATACATAGCTTAATTGGGTAGAATACTTTCATAAAAAAAAGCCCGTTTTAAAGGTGAAATATTTGGTTATTATTAATGGTGTATTATGTTATGGTAAATTTAGTATTGTGCAGTATATTTCAAAATTTTATGGCATATTTTTTTTTCGGTCTATATTTCATGAAGATAAAAGGCAGAAAAAGATAAAAAAAATACTAATATAATATTTCAAAAAATTGTATTTTAAAATTATATCTAATTGATTATCAATTATTTTAAAATTTGAACAAAGAAAAACTGTGTATTTTTAACACTAAGCTTCTTTTGTGTACGTTTTTTTTGAAGTTTTCGGGAACGTTCCCGATAAATCATATCAATTATGCAACTTTGTTGCAGAAACTAACACGCGATTCGGCGTATTTTAAAGAAATCATGAAAACTTTTTATAAAAAGCACCTCATTTTAAGGCTAGAAAAGCAGTTCAATTTTAGCTAATATTTTCTGTAGCTGTAGAGTGTCTTTTGATCAATTTGGAGTTCAAAATTACATGAGAAGTTACTGGTGTTGTGGTTGGGTTTTCTAGTAATTTAAAAAGCAATGAAGCAGCCGCTTTACCCAGTTCTAAAGCGGGCTGTGTTATGGTAGAAAGTGCAGGATTTAATAAGGGTGCAATCTCCAAACTAGAAAAACCAATTACCTTTAAATCGTTTGGTATACTGATGTTTAAATCGTAGCAGGCATAATAGGTAGCAAAGGCCAAACGCTCTACCGATGTAAACACACCATCTGGTTTTAATATCGAAAATGATTGTTTCAAATGCTCAATATTTTCACTATAATTATTGGTACAATCGATAATCAATTCTTCATGAAATGGGAGTTTAAATTTCTTTAACGCATCTATATATCCCTGCATCCTTGTTTTGCCAATAGATAGCGCTTTATTTACTGCTAAATAAGCAATGCGTTTACACCCTTGGTCTATTAAATGCTTGGTAGCGGTAAAACTACTCTCATAATCATTGGTAGTAACCCTTGGCGTTATAATGTCTTCATAAACGCGATCAAAAAACACCAATGGCAGTCTCTTTTTAGAAAGTTCGTTTAAATAATTGTGATCATTCGCTTCGCCGGTAACCGACATAATGATACCATCAGCCCTGCCATTGTGCAAGTGCTGAATAAAAGAAACCTCTTTTTCAAACTGATCATTAGTAGCATAAACTAAAATATGATACCCTTTTTCGCTTGCCACCCGTTCAATGCCCTGTATGGCTAATGAAAAATAATTGTTTCCCAATTCGGGAACAATTACTGCGATGGTTTTACTTTTTTGCTCTCTTAAATTACTAGCGTAATGATTAGGTTGATAATTCATTTCCTTGGCCATCGCTAAAATACGTACTTTAGTGGCTGCATTAATATCACTATTATCTCTAAATGCTCTTGAAACAGTAGAAGTAGAAAGTTGAAGTGCGTTCGCTAATTTTTTAATATTCACGTTATCCATGCTTTAACTCAGGTATCTTTTTAATTAGGTTGCAAATATAAATGATAAAAAAAGTAATTATTTTTATTTATTTGTAAATATGAACGAAATAGATTTTAGAAGCGATACTGTTACTAAACCAACTCCTGGTATGCTCGATGCCATGATGAGTGCCAAGGTGGGTGATGATGTTTTTGGAGAAGATGAAACCGTAAATGCCTTAGAAGAAAAATTAGCCCATTTGTTTAACACGGAATCGGCGATGTTTTGTCCCTCAGGCACCATGAGCAATCAGATTGCCATTAAATGTTTTACGCAACCAATGGATGAGGTTATATGCGATCAAACGGCACATGTATATCGCTATGAAGGCGGCGGAATTGCATATAATTCGCTGGCTTCGGTTCGCTTATTGTATGGCGAACGAGGAATTTTAACCTCTGCATTAATTGAGCCAGAAATTAATGCCAACAATATCCACTACCCAAATTCGAGTTTAGTGGTTTTAGAAAATACGGTAAACAAGGGTGGTGGTAAATGCTATTATTTAACTGATATTGAGCCAATTTATAAGCTATGTGCGCAAAAAGGGATTAAATTGCACTTAGATGGCGCTAGAATTTTTAATGCTTTGGTAGCCACTGGCGATAAAGCTGCTGCTTATGGAAAATATTTTGATGGCATTTCGGTTTGTTTATCTAAGGGGCTGGGTGCGCCTATTGGTTCTGTATTTTTAGCGTCGAAAGAAACCATTAAAAAGGCACGTAAAATTAGAAAAGTTTTGGGTGGCGGTATGCGGCAGGCAGGGTTTTTAGCTGCTGCGGGAATATATGCCCTAGATCATCATATTAATAGATTAACGGATGATCATGCACATGCAAAAGTAATTGCCAATGCCTTGGCAAAATCGAATTTTGTAAGTTCGGTAATGCCAGTTGAAACAAATATTGTACTTTTTGATATTGCTAAAGGCCTAAATGCCGAAAGTATAGTAAAACAGTTGGCGCAAAAAGGGATTTTGTGTAGCACTACTTCGACGCAAACCATTAGATTTGTAACGCATTTGGATGTTTCACCAAGCATGATTGACCAAACCATACAAACGATTTCAAATTTACACCTATAGGTAATTATGTCTCAAATCTCACCTCTCACCTCTCAAATCTCAAAACTTCTTATTGCCAATCGCGGAGAAATTGCTTTGAGAATTATGCGATCAGCTCGCGAAATGGGTATTAAAACCGTAGCCGTTTTTTCTGAGGCCGATCGAACAGCTTTACATGTGAGGTATGCGGATGAAGCGATTTGCATCGGTCCGGCAGCCTCCAGTAAGTCGTATTTAGTAGGGCATAAAATTATTGAGGCTTGTAAGCAAACAGGTGCTGAAGCCATTCATCCGGGATATGGATTTTTATCAGAAAATGCTGCATTTGCCCGTGAAGTTAAGGCGGCTGGATTAATTTTGATTGGTCCAACTCCTGAGGCCATGGAAATTATGGGTAATAAATTATCAGCGAAAGCTGCAGCCCTAAAATACGATATTCCGATGGTTCCAGGAACCGAAGAAGCCATTACCGATATTGAAGAAGCAAAGCAAAGGGCAATTGAAGTGGGATTCCCGATATTGATCAAAGCTGCTGCTGGAGGTGGTGGTAAGGGGATGAGGATTGTAGAGCAGGCTGAAGATTTTGAGGAACAAATGCATTTGGCAGTAAGTGAAGCAATATCGGCTTTTGGCGATGGCTCGGTGTTTATTGAACGCTATGTAACTTCACCTCGGCATATCGAAATACAGGTTTTGGGCGATATGTATGGAAATATTGTTCATCTTTTTGAACGTGAATGTTCGGTGCAGCGCCGACATCAAAAAGTAGTAGAAGAGGCGCCATCAGCTGTGCTAACTACAGAAATTAGAGCAAAAATGGGAAAATGTGCGGTTGATGTAGCGCAGGCAGTAAATTATGTAGGTGCCGGAACAGTAGAGTTTATTTTGGATGAAAATCTCGATTTCTTCTTTTTAGAGATGAATACTCGTTTACAGGTAGAGCATCCAGTTACGGAGATGATAACGGGCTTAGATTTGGTGAAGGAGCAGATTAAAATTGCGCGCGGCGAAGTGTTATCCATTAAACAGGAAGACTTGAAAATTATCGGTCACGCCATTGAACTTAGGGTGTATGCTGAAGATCCGCTAAATAATTTTTTACCAGATATTGGTACTCTACAAACCTATAAAACACCTAAAGGAAATGGAGTGCGCGTTGATGATGGTTTTGAAGAAGGCATGGAAATTCCGATTTATTATGATCCAATGATTGCAAAATTAATCACTTATGGCGCCAACCGTGAAGAGGCCATTGAAAGAATGATTAGGGCAATAGATGAATATGACATTACAGGCATACAAACCACATTAAGCTTTGGTAAATTTGTGATGCAGCATGAAGCATTTACTTCGGGTAAGTTTGATACTCATTTTGTAAATAAATATTTTAATGCGGATAGCCTAAAGAATGATCATAAAGAAGAAGCATTGTTGGCAGCAATTGCTACGGTTCTTTTATTAAAAGATCAAAAAGTGACTTCATCCGCCGTTGCGGAAATAGCAGTAAATAACTGGACTAAAAATAGAAAGAATTATTAATGTTTACAGGGATCATAGAAACGCTTGGCGAAGTTAAAAGCATTAAGGCTGATGGAAGTAATGTGCACTTTACCATCGTTTCGGCCATTGGCGATGAACTAAAAATTGACCAAAGTGTGGCGCACAATGGGGTGTGTTTAACCGTGGTGGCAACTGATGGGAATATGCATACCGTTACCGCCATTGCAGAAACCTTGACAAAAACGAATTTGGCTAATTTAAAAGTGACAGATAAGGTTAATCTGGAACGCTGTATGCAAATGAATGCCCGTTTGGATGGGCACATTGTACAGGGCCATGTAGATCAAACCGCAACATGCTTAATGGTGAACGAACTGGACGGAAGCTGGGAATATCGTTTTAAATATAAGGGTAACTTAGGAAATGTAACTGTAGAAAAGGGCTCAATTTGTGTAAATGGAATTAGCTTAACGGTGGTTAATTCGGCGATGGATGAGTTTTCGGTGTTTATTATTCCTTTTACTTATGAAAACACCAACCTCCATCAAATAAAAGCGGGCTCAATTGTAAATCTCGAGTTTGATATTATTGGGAAGTACGTGGCGAGATTGATGGGAGTGAAGGAGTAATCAAGTTGCCAATCCGATAATAAACCCAATCGATAGTAAATGGTGTTATTTATGCTAAAAGTTAATCCCTTTTTGTAAGCAGCAACCGCACTGGTATATTTATTATCGATTTCATAAATACCGCCAAGCAAGAGGTAATAGCTGGATGTATTTGGCGATATGCCCTCTTGAATGGTTTTTTTTGCATATTCGGCGGCTAATTTATGCTTATTTAAATTTCGATAACTTATAGAAGTAAAATAGAGTGAACC
>JACMOW010000047.1 GCA_014377775.1 Pedobacter sp.
CCCAAACAAGGCCGCCTGCTGATCGCCCGCTATGCCTGCAATAGGAATAGGGTGGGCAAATAGGGTAGATTTCGTTTCTCCATATACTTCGCTAGATTGCTTAACTGTTGGCAGCATACTTCTTGGTATGGTAAATAATTCTAATAGTTCATCATCCCATGCCATGGTATGGATATTAAAAAGTAAGGTACGCGAAGCATTGCTCACATCCGTTACGTGTAATTCTCCTTTCGTGAAATTCCAGATTAACCAGCTATCTACTGTCCCGCAGATTAGATTCCCAGCTTCGGCCTCGGCTCTGGCATTGGGTACATGATCGAGAATCCATTTTATTTTTGTAGCCGAAAAATAGGCGTCAATAAGTAAGCCTGTTTTATTTCGGATCATTTCCTCTTTCCCAGCTTCTTTTAAGGTATCGCAAAAAGAGGCAGTTCTTCTATCTTGCCAAACTATGGCATTGTAAATTGGTTTTCCTGTGTTTTTATCCCATACAATAACCGTTTCGCGCTGATTGGTTATTCCCATCGCAGCAATGTTTTTCCCATTAATGCCTGCTTTAATGGTTGCTTCGGCCGCTACACTGGCCTGAGACGACCAAATCTCTAAAGCATCGTGTTCTACCCATCCAGATTGCGGAAAAATTTGTGTAAATTCTTTTTGGGCAACTGCAATTACTTCACCTTTTTTATCAAAGATGATTGCCCTGGAACTGGTAGTACCTTGATCAAGGGATAAGATATATTGCGACATATTTGGTTTTATGAGTAATTAGAGATTGAATATAGGTAAATAAAATAGTTTGTTGCAAGGTGTATTTTGATTTTATAACTTTACAATAACTCCCCCATAAAAATTAACCTTCGCCGCGGGATTAAAATAACGACCATTTGCTGCATTTAAATCATTACCCAAACTGTAATTTGCATTAAATAAATTATTTACACCAGAAAATAATTCAACTTTAGTTTTTCCAAATGTTAAATCTCTCAGTCCTGCTTTTAACTCAGTAAGATGATAAGATTTTGCTTCAAAAGTGTTGGCATCATTTAAAGGGATGGAAGCTGTATAATTATGTTGTGCAAAAAGAAAAATGTTTTTTCTGAATGTAAATTCTGCACTACTTACTACACAATGATTGGGCACTCCAGTTAGTTTATTCCCTGTATAATTATTATTGCCGATAATAAAATCTTGAAACTTAAATTTGCTATAGGTGTAGCTACTCCGTAATTGCAAATTATTAATTAACCATCCCATAGCTTCAATTTCTATACCCTGTTGTTTGGTGCCTCCTGAATTGATGAAATATTCGGTATCATTTTGATTTAACCTTCGTACAATAGCATCTTTTAAGTGATAAGAAAATACATTTATGTTAGTGTAAAGCCGATCATTATTTGTTTTTAATCGTAGCCCAAGCTCATAGTTCCATCCGTACTCGGGTTGTAGATTTACATTGATTAGGTTATCAGACGAACGTACTTCGGCAAGTGTAGGGGGTGAATAACCTTTACTTGCAGCACCTCGGACAGAAAATATGGGATTAATTAAATAGGATACAGCCATTTTGGGCATCAGTTGGTTGGCAAATTTCTTTTGCTTTTGTGCAACAAGCATCGGGAAATAGCTTGTGTATCTATAGGTGTAGAAATTTAAGCTTGAACCCAATTCAACTAGGAAACGTTGATAGATATCGAGATTGATCCTTAAAAAAGTAAAAGTTTGCCCCGCAGTTAAATCGTCTTTTGCTTGCAGCGAGGTTGGATTACCCGCATTGTTTTTAAAATTAGTAACCCTACTACGCGTTAATGCACTTTCTATGCCAACCTGTGCGTTCCAGTTAAAATTAGTTTTGCCTATCGAAAAATCAAGAAATGTTCTCAAACCGAAAGTATTTTCATGTCGTTTTTCGTAATTGGTAATAAATGGATTTTTAAAATCGGTATAAGAGCCAAATAATGCTATTACATGTTTAAAATTCCTATTAAATGTATACAAATTTGATAAGCCCCCAAAAATGCTTTTATTGTAGATGGCGGCCTTTTGTGTAATTGCCCCCGGTAAAGTTGATATTGCTGGCCTCGCCATTGTGGGGTTTAGCGCCGTTTGTGCTGCAGTTAATCCTCCTGGTGTTTGATACGATAAATTACTCACAAAAGCCAAAGCTTTTAACTGCCCTTTTAGAGCATAATCCCATTGGTGCGTACTTTGAACAAAATTTCTTTTTAAGGCACTATTTTCTCGATATCCATCACTCTTTTGAAAACCTTGGGTGAAGTTAAAACGATAATTTTTAAACTTTTGGCTTACACTTGCGTGTTGTTTAAAAAGGCCGTAAGACCCAAATGATGCCCCAAGTTCAATATTGTTTTTATCAAGTACATTAGTGCTAATTAATACTGCACCACCCGTATTTGCCCCATATGTGCTGGCCTCCGGACCTTTATATATCTCAATTGAGCCCACACTTTTTACATCGACTAAATTAAGGTACGTATTGCCTCCAGCATCGGTTAAAGGAAAATCATCTGCGTAAATTTTTAGGTTCCGAATACCAAAAGGCGACCGTAGTAAACTTCCACGGATGGAAAAACGATAACTCCCTGGCGATCGTTCTTCCATCCGCACACCCGAAGCAGTATTGATTAGGGCAACGAAAGAAGCACTGTTCTGATTTTTAATATGAAATGAATCGACTAAGCTGACGGCGCTAACCGACCTTAACAGAGGTTGGCGATTGTAATAGCCTTTTACTGTGATTTGACTTAATTTCTTTACGCTATCTGTAGTTTTAATTTGCGCAAAAAGGTTATACATTAGTAGACTAAATAAGAGCGTAAAAATCGACTTTAGAATCATTTTGCCGCAACTCTCCAAATAATCCCACTTACGTCATCAGCTACCAATAATGCGCCATCTTGTGTAACAGCAACACCAACAGGTTTGCCATATACTTCTTTATTACTTTTCACAAAACCAGTTAAAAAATCTTCGATTTTACCTGTTGGTTTGCCTAGTTTAAATGGTATAAAGGCCACTTTATAGCCTACAAATTCTGATCTGTTCCAAGAGCCATGCTGCCCAATAAAAACACCGCCTTGATACTTAGAAGGGAACTTTTTGGCAGTGTAAAATGCTAATCCCAATGAGGCGGTGTGTGCACCAACAGGGATATCTGGAACAACTGCTTTAGCCACCAATTCTGGGTTCTGACCTTTTAGGCGAGGGTCTTCATTCTGCCCGAAATAAGAAAATGGCCAACCATAAAATGCACCTGGTTTAACACTCGTAATATAATCTGGCACTAAATCATCACCTAAGCCATCGCGCTCGTTAACGGCCGTCCATAATGCATTGGTGCCGGGTGCCCAAGCCATGCCTACTGGATTGCGCAAACCGCTGCCGTATATTTTTTCTCCAGTACCATCTGGATTAATTTCTAAAATATTGGCCCTTCTTATTTCATTAGGCAAGCCGCGCTCGGCCACATTACTACCAGAGCCAACGGTTACATAGATTTTAGTTTTAGCCGCATTTACAATTAAATTCCTTGTCCAATGGTTATTATAACCCCCTGCTGGTAATTCTAAAATCTTTTTGCCCGCACCTGTAATTTGAGTATCCCCAGTTTTATAAGGATATTGCCACACCCCATCTGTATTGGCAACATAAAAGGAATTTCCAATAAAGGCAGCGCCATAAGGCTGATTTAATCCAGATAAAAAGGTAGAAACGATTTCTGGCTTCCCATCCTTATTTTCATCTCTAAATAACATTACGGTATTTACACTTTTTCCGCCAACTTCAGATTGTGCCTTGCCCGTTATTACATTTGCAGCTTGCTCAACTTTAGTTCGTTGTGAATTAGAAAGTACAACGATGACATCGCCATTTGGTGCAATCACAATGTTTCTTGGGCTTTTCATCCCTTCGGCAAATTTGCTCACTACAAAACCTTTTGGAGCTACTGGTGTTTTG
This sequence comes from Pedobacter sp., assembly GCA_014377775.1. Taxonomy (GTDB): domain Bacteria; phylum Bacteroidota; class Bacteroidia; order Sphingobacteriales; family Sphingobacteriaceae; genus Pedobacter. The sequence goes on from JACMOW010000047.1 coordinate 3,979, forward strand.
CCTTCTGGCCAGGCAACTACTTTACTAAAATTGGTTTTACTAGCTTGCATATCGGCTTCGGGTAATTCAATCATTTTTCCTGCGCCAGTTTTTACCGTCGCCTTCGGGGTAGTTTGCGCATGCGTGTTAAAACCGATTAAAATGGCTGCTGAAATAAGGATTTGATTTTTCATGTTTTCGTAATATATGGAAGTTATTTTGCTCTTGAAATCCAACCCGGACTTTCACATTCACCTTGCTTTAATAACAAACTTAACTGTGCAGTATGGTGTTGTACATGGCGCATGTTATACACTATAATTTCTAACATACTGTAATCTCTGGCCACATTTATAAACCGATGTTCGGCAATTTTGTTTGTTAATCCAGTAATTAGCTGGTAACATTTCTGTCTGGCAAATTGCAGGTAGTTGATCAATTCGACTTTACTATACACTCTTTCTGGTAATATGCCAGACGAATCAAATTCGGATAATGTAAATGGTGCTGGGGGCCTAAAATTTTCTGGTTCGGTAGACGAGTAATAATCCAAATAGAATAAAGTATGATAACTTTTACACCAAAACTGTGATTCTGAATCCCATAAATGATCCGGACAAGCATTGATTGCGTTTTCGAGCATCAAAATAGCTGCGCCAAACTGATGCCATAATGTTTGTTTAAAAAATTTATCCATTATTTATTAGTTAATATTGATAATTCCATGGCTTTAAATTCATCCCTTTATTTTATCTTTAGGCGATTTTAACGCTCGTCATTATCATTTATCAAATATATATTATAATATGTCAAATACTTCGAAGATTATCTA
>JACMOW010000286.1 GCA_014377775.1 Pedobacter sp.
AAACGTATAAAGATTTTGCTGGAATTAGAGTTGAAGACGATTATGTAATTACGGGAAGTTCTTATCGGAGGTTGGGCAAGGGATTGGCAATTTCTATAAAGGATATTGAAGAAATTAGAGCAAAAGCATATTAAAGTTTTCTTTGCTCATCGGATGAGAAGCAATTTCGAGGCTAAATCCCAAAATTTACGATTGCTATCAATACCAGTTTCGCCACAATCGATAGTATCACTTCTCTCCTTTATCTTTTCGATAATTTTAAACCTCACCACCCGTTCTAGTAGCTTGGCAAATTTGCTTGCATATAAATGACCCCAAATCTCGACCATTAACGAGGCATTGGTTATTTTTAAAGGGTTGCCAATCAAGATTAAATAATCTGCCTTTATTAATTTTACCAACCTAGTTGTGTGCTTATTTAAATCGTTACTAAGAAAAACTAAAAGCTCGGGAGTACTCATTATTCGGATTAATTTCGGCTCAAAGCGCACCCCTACTTTACAACCATTTAAATCATAAGTACAACTTTTAACCAAACAATTCTTGCTCATCGCGGTGGGCTACAGGTATTTTCTTCAGAAAATCATCGAAACCTGGACCCTCGTTATTGGAGTAGGTGCCGTAAGCATCTAACATATATCCTATATCACCATCTTTATCCAAAACTAAGTAGAGAACCGAACTATCTGCTGGATCCGACATGCCCTCAAATCGATAGCTTTTAACAATCGTTAAATCTTCAGGGTTATATATTTTGTTAAGGTTGGCCGATTGCATTTTTCCATGATCCGACATCTTTATCTCATTGTCTTTCCCTTTAAGTCTTAATTTCTCTAAAATCTGACTCAAAGTAGTCATTTCTACGGGCTGTTCCATGATCGTTACTGTTTATATGACCTTAAAACAAAAAAAATGGCGAATAGTTTTAATCAGGATAATTTTACAAGCTAAAAGCTGCTTTAACTTTATCCACAAAATCTAATTTTTCCCAAGTAAATAACTCAACAGTTACTATTTTTTCTTCTCCATTTGGTGTTCTAAAGGTTTTAGTAACGGTTTCTGGTTTACGACCCATGTGACCATAAGCTGCAGTTTCGCTGTAGATTGGATTTCTCAGTTTTAAACGCTGTTCAATAAAGTAAGGGCGCATATCAAAAAGCTCCTCTACAATTTTCGCAACCTCGCCATCGGTTTTGTTAACTTTTCCAGTGCCGTAGGTATTGATGTAAATACCCATTGGTTTAGCCACCCCAATTGCATACGAAACTTGTACTAAAATCTCATCAGCCACTCCTGCAGCCACTAAATTTTTTGCGATATGTCGCGTAGCATAGGCCGCACTACGGTCTACTTTACTAGGATCTTTACCCGAAAACGCACCTCCACCGTGAGCTCCTTTACCACCATAGGTGTCGACAATAATTTTTCTGCCTGTTAAACCTGTATCGCCATGCGGACCACCGATTACAAACTTACCAGTAGGATTAATATGGTATTTAATTTTATCATTAAACAAATGCGCATATTGTGGATTGCTCTTAATGATGCGAGGAATAAGAATGGTTACTAAATCGTGCTTAATTTTAGCCAACATGGTTGCCTCTTCATCAAAATCATCATGCTGGGTAGAAATTACAATAGCATCAATACGTACAGGTTTGTTATGATCGTCATATTCTAAAGTAACCTGCGATTTTGCATCCGGTCTTAAATAAGAAATCTCGTTATTTTCGCGTCTTAAAACCGCAAGTTCTTGTAATAACTTATGCGATAAATCTAATGCCAAAGGCATAAAATCTTCAGTTTCGTTAGTGGCATAGCCAAACATCATACCTTGATCGCCAGCACCCTGCTCTTCTTTTGTTGTTCTATCTACCCCCTGATTAATGTCTTGAGATTGTTCGTGAATGGCCGACAAAATACCACATGAATTTGCTTCAAACATATATTCGCTTTTGGTGTAACCAATTTTTTTAATCACATCACGCGCAATCTGTTGCACATCTAAATAGGTTTTAGATTTAACTTCACCCGCTAAAATAACCTGACCAGTAGTTACCAACGTTTCGCAAGCAACTTTAGATTCAGTATCAAAGGCTAAAAAATTGTCGATTAAGGCGTCCGAAATTTGATCTGCAATTTTATCTGGGTGACCTTCGGATACAGATTCTGATGTAAATAGATATGACATTTAAATAATTAATTTAAGGATAAATACGTTATAAAAAATGGAACCTGACCCACTAAGAGCAGTAAAATGAAGTGTATGAATAATTAGCACTTTTTTTTACGTGGTTGCAATCCAGCTCTTTTTCAGAGCATCGCAAATCAGTCCACCTTTATTAATACGACAAAATTACTATAAATATTATTAATAGTCAAAAAATATCAATTATTTTGTCCTATCCTTAAAAACAAACCATTGTTAAAGTCTAATATTTTATTTATCATTAATCCCATATCAGGTGGGAAGCAAAAGCAAAAAATCCCGGCATTGATAGATGCGTATTTAGACCGTTCAAAATTTAATGCGAACTTTAGCTTTACCTCCTATATTGGCCATGCTGCAGAAATAGCTGAGGAAGCAGCAAGTAAGAATTTCGATATAATTGTTGCAGTTGGAGGCGATGGAACCATTAACGAAATCGCAAGTAAAGTATTAGGTCAAGAAAAAATTTTAGGAATTATCCCTTTTGGGTCTGGAAATGGCTTAGCTCGCGCATTAAATATTCCTTTAAACGCTAAGAAAGCCATTAAGGTAATCAATGCGTTTAAAGTAGAAACCATAGATGCCGCAACATTAAATGGTAAGTATTTTTTTAATATGGCGGGAATAGGTTTTGATGCACATGTTAGTGCTGCTTTTGTGGGGAACAAAACCAGAGGATTAAAGGGCTATATCGAACTGGGCTTGAAAGAAATAAAATCATATGCCTCCCAAACGTATGATATAGCGATTGATGGCGTAAATTATAGAAAAAATGCTTTCATTTTAAGCATTGCTAATTCATCCCAATATGGGAATGATGTACATATTTCTCCAAAATCTACATTAAATGATGGCTTATTAGAAGTTTGTATCATAAAACCAATAGCTTGGTATAAACTACCAATCTTAGCCTATCAAATGCTGCGTTCTAAAACCCATCGATCTAAATGGGTAGAAATTATTAGCGGTAAACAAATTAGCATTGTTCGCGCTAAAGAAGGCGCCATTCATATCGATGGCGAACCTTTTTTTATGGGTGCAAATATCGAAATTGTGATTATCCCAGCTGCTTTAAAGGTGATTACAGCAAATAAAAATTTTAAATAAAAAATCGTGGCAAAAGATAAGAAAAAGACAATGAATGATTTTGGTGGAATTATGTATTCTACCGACCCTTCATTTGTATACGAAGATCATCAAACTGAAAGTGATGAACAACTGAGCAATAAACAGCAAGATTTAAGGGTAACGCTAGACAGAAAAAACAGAGGTGGAAAAGCCGTAACCTTGATTACTGGATACCTGGGTAAGGATGAGGAATTGCAAACATTAGCCAAGTTTTTAAAAAGTAAATGTGGGGTTGGTGGTGCAGCCAAAGATGGAGAAATATTAATTCAAGGCGATTTTAGAGATAAGGTGATTTTAATGCTCCAAAAAGAAGGGTATAAAGCAAAAAAATCTGGCGGTTAAATTCCTGTTAATATATTAATTAACAGTCTTATTATCAATGTTTTAAATGTTAGTGTATTTGCCACAATAAGTAAAATATTTCCATAAAATTCATGTTTTTTGCGTTAATATCTGCTTAGCTTTGCAGCGTATAAAACCAAATATATGGATTTAAGTTATCTTAATCTTCACGCTAAAAGCGTTAAGTGTCAGCTAAGCGTAGCCGAATTAGTTGAAGAAGCCTTAAAAAATGGTGAAGGAACATTAGCTGACTCTGGCGCACTTGCTGTTGATACTGGCAAGTTTACAGGTCGTTCTCCAAAAGATCGATTCATTGTTTGTGATGAATTAACCGAGGATGCCGTATGGTGGGGTGATATCAATATTAAATTTACACCGGAGCATTTCGATGCCTTATTTGAAAAAGTAGTTCAACATTTAAGTGAGAAGCAAATTTACGTGCGTGATGCGTATGCTTGTGCAAGCGAAGCTTATAAAACAAGCATTAGAGTAATTACGGAAAACGCATTCCAAAATTTGTTTGCCCATAACCTGTTTTTGAGGTACGGTGACCAAGAATTACCCGAATATACGGATTGGACTATTATTGCTGCCCCATCATTTAATGCAGATCCTGCTACAGATGGCACACGCCAAGGTAATTTCTCAATTTTAAACTTCACAAAAAAAATTATTCTTATTGGAGGCACAGCCTATACAGGCGAAATAAAAAAGGGCATTTTCTCGGTTCTAAATTTTATATTGCCAACACAAAAGAATACGCTATCGATGCATTGTTCAGCCAATTTGGGTAAGGATGGAGATACTGCCATATTTTTTGGTTTATCTGGCACCGGAAAAACAACCTTATCTGCCGATCCTGAGCGTGGCTTAATCGGCGACGATGAGCATGGTTGGAGCGATACCGAGATATTTAATTTTGAAGGTGGGTGTTATGCGAAATGTGTAGACCTAACCCAAGAAAAGGAGCCGCAGATATTTAATGCCATTAAGTTTGGTTCGCTTTTAGAAAACACAAATTATTATCCTTTTAGTAGAACGGTAGACTTTTCGAACATAAAAAAAACAGAAAATACGCGAGTAGCTTATCCGATACATTATATCGATAATGCAGTATTACCGTCTGTTTCGGGTATTCCAAAAAATATATTCTTTTTAACTGCCGATGCTTGCGGTGTATTGCCACCAATTTCGAAATTAACACCCGGACAAGCCATGTTCCATTTTGTTTCGGGCTATACGGCAAAGGTTGCTGGCACGGAAACTGGCGTTACTGAGCCTCAATTAACCTTCTCTGCTTGCTTTGGGAAAGCATTTTTACCATTACATCCAGCTAAGTATGCTAAATTGTTGGGAGAGAAAATGCAGAAACATAATGTAAATGTATGGTTGGTTAATACCGGATGGAGTGGGGGTGCATACGGTGTAGGGCAGCGGATGAAGCTGGGCTACACACGAGCGATGATTACGGCAGCTTTAAAAGGAGTTTTGTTAAATGCCGATTTCATAGAACATCCAGTATTTGGATTACAAATGCCAACAACTTGTAAAGGTGTGCCATCAGAAATACTCGATCCTCGAAATACCTGGTTAGATAAAAATGCATACGATACAAAAGCAAATGAATTGGCCGTTGCATTTTTAAATAATTATAAACAGTTTGAAGCGTTTTCGTCTGAAGAAATCCAAAATGCACTACCTAAAGTTGTAGAAAACATACTTTAACACATTTTTTTTCCTTAAAATTTGGTTTTAATTAATTTTTTAGTTTTAATTGTGAAAGATTGTCTCGACAAAAGACAATCTTTTTAGTTTTACGCATTTGGTTCTTTTAAAAAAAGACCAACGTAACGAATTAATTGGGTAATGATTATTTAATTTGTAATTTAAAATCAATTTATAAATTTGTTACCGCAACATTAAGATTTTAAAATCGTTGTGTGTATTACTATAATATTTAAATATTTTTTCTAAATTTAAAAACAAGTACTAAAAACTAAAAAACTAAAAAAAAAATGGCAAACGCACCAAAACCAACAACAGTTAAAAAAGAGAGCTCTACCGCATCTAATTTATTTGCAACGCTCGTAATTCCAATTTGTATCCTTATCGGGATAACTTTATTCATTTTTGTATTGGGCAGACCAGG
>JACMOW010000287.1 GCA_014377775.1 Pedobacter sp.
ATCCCTTTAAGTGAAAATACCAATCCAGATAAAAGCTATTTAGATAATGTGAGTTCGCTAAGAAACATACTTAACGGTGCTGATAAATTTGACATGGTATTTGAGAGCATCAGAACCTACCCCGATTCGAGATTCATTACCCTAAGAAGTAAAGAACCAAATAGTTATACTGCCAGTATTTTAGTGAAAGAACGAGACGCTTACATCGATAGTTTGTTAAATTATCCAATTTTGTTTAAGGATAAAAAATTAAACTTTAAGTGGGAAGTGGTAGATCGAGAAGCGGTTTATATTCCAATGGGCAAGTAATACTTAAAGATATAACCCTTCCTGATAGGATTCGTCATATCGAACGTAGCGTAGCGAGGAGATATCTTTACAATTATTGTTTAGTTCTCTCGTCGTTGCACGCTCTCGAGAAGACGATATTAAAGATAAAAATTTTCAGTTTCACTTCGACTCTTTTCCGAATTTTCTTCGTGTTTGCATAATGTCTGCCTCGAGACTCCTTCATGCCTTAAAGCAGATGAGTCCAATATGAGTCCAACTTGTGTCCAATATGAGTCCAAGTTTTATTGGAAAAAGCTGGACACATTATGAACTTCAATAACTTTTAACTTAGATACAAAGATAATCTGTCTCAAAGCAGGTATAACCACTAACTGAACAAGGTTAACTACCAGTGTGAAGCAACACCTCAGCTAAAGGATTAAAGAGGTAAATATTCCCGTTATCCAAACATAGGCAGCGGTAACGTTTCCGCATACGATCACCTTTCTTAAACTTTCGGCCATCTTTTAAGGTAAAAATGGCATTCGAAGGTAATTCTTCGATGCGAATGGTATGCATGGCAATGTCGTACTGCTTTAAAGCCCTTGCCAAGCTTAAATCGGTACAACTTGATGCTGCAGGATTATTCAAATAATTGACAATGATATGCTCAATTTCTGGAGGAAAAACTTGCAAGTCGAAAAAGGGTTTCATCATTCTTTTAAAATTTTGCTTCCACTCTGTACCATGCGGCTTCGCCTTATTTTTATGATCATTCCAAGTAAGCAAATGCGCAAACTCATGTACGGTAGTAACCAGAAAAGCATAAGGGTTTAAATCGTTATTTACTGAAATCTTATGGCCTTTTTCTTTAAATGGATGCCTATAATCGCCAAGCTTGGTGCTTCTATTTTTTGAAATCTTAAATTCACACTGAAAATAATCGATCCACTTTGCGATAATCGGCGCTGCTGGTACTGGCAAGTATTGTGCTAAAATGTTGGTTTTATCCATTTGCTACGATAGATTCGTCGGTAAATACAAAGATACGCAAAGTCGTTAGTATATAATCTAAATACTAAGAAAGCAACTGATACGCCACTAAGCTCGCTAAATAAGCCAAAACCGTCATATACACCAATTGGATCATCGGCCATTTCCACGATTTTGTTTCGCGGTAAACTACCGCAACTGTGCTCATGCACTGCATCGCAAATGCATAAAATAACATCAACGAAAGTGAGGTTGCAAACGTAAATACAGGTAATCCAGTTTCTGGGTTTCGAGCGGCCGACATTTTTGCACGAATGGTAGTGCTTGCCTCTTCACCGCTATCTACACTATAAATGGTAGACATGGTACCCACAAATGCTTCGCGCGCAGCAAAAGAAGTAATTAGTGCAATCCCAATTTTCCAGTCAAAACCCAATGGCTTAATGGCAGGTTCTATCGTTTTACCTAAAACACCAGCATAAGAATTTTCTAATTTCTCGGCAGATTTGTCTCTTTCTAATGAAGCCAATTGCACACTATCTTTGGTGCTTTGCGCAATAACAATATACTTCTGGTCAATTTTTGCAAATCGATCTCCTGGTCCGTACGTAGCCAATACCCAAAGCACTATAGAAATTGCGATAATTATTTTACCCGCTTCTACCACAAACGTTTTTGATTTTTCGTACATGGTATAAATCACATTCTTCCATCGTGGCATGCGATAAACAGGTAGTTCCATAATAAAATAAGATTTTTCTCTGGCTTTAATAATGAATTTCATTACCCAGGCTACAAGAACAGCCGCAATGATGCTGATCATATACATTACCATTAAAGTGAGCCCTTGAAGACTAAAAATGCCTAAAAATGACTTTTGGGGAACCACCAATGAGATAAGCAATGTATATACAGGTAAGCGAGCAGAGCAACTTACCAATGGCGTAACCATAATAGTAATGATCCGATCTTTCCAACTCTCAATATTTCGAGCACTCATAATGGATGGAACCGCACAGGCAATACCGCCAATCATAGGTACGACAGATTTTCCACTTAGTCCGAATTTGCTCATGATTTTATCCATCATAAACGTAACCCTTGCCATGTAACCTGTATCTTCCAAAATAGAAATCAAAGCAAACAAAATGGCAATCTGCGGAATAAATATCACTACCCCACCCAAGCCAGCCAACACGCCATCAAGCAATAAATTAGTGAGCAAGCCTGCGGGTAATTGTGCGTGACCAAAATCGGTTAACGCGGCAAAACTCTTCTCTATTAATTCCATCGGGTACGACGACCATGAGAAAATTGCATTAAAAACGAAGAACAAGATGCCAATAAAAATGGCAAAGCCCCAAATTTTATGTGTTAAAATAGAATCGAGTTTATCGGTTACTATAAATTTCTTTTCAGCCCCTAAGTCTACCACAATATCACTTAAAACCGTACTTAAATGGCGATATCTGGCAACCGTTTCGGCAGCTTGCAAAATATTGGTATCGAAATGGTTTTCCTTTTCGATGACTTCGATTTCTGCTTGCTGTTTGGTGGTGAAAAAATCTAAGTATTTATGCTGATGCAATACTTGCAAGGCATAATAATCATTATCCGTATTAAATTTTGCCTTTATTGCAGCAATGGCGTCGGCTGCAAAAATAGTTACGTCTACACTTTTTACTTGTGTACTAATTAAGGTTACATTAGAAAGTGCGGCCTTTAATTTTTCGATCCCATCGCTCGCTCGCGCAGAGATGGCTACCACTTGTACACTCAACCGTTTGGCTAATTTATCAACATTAATGTTAATGCCTTCCTTCTTCGCTAAGTCGGTCATGTTTAACACCAATAGCATCGGCAAACCTAAATCGGCCACCTGCGAATACAGTAAAAGGTTGCGACGTAAATTTGTAGCATCGGCTACAAGCACCACCACATCAGGGTAACTTGAATTATTACGGTTGGCCAGAACTTGAAAAACAATACTTTCGTCTTTGCTTTTTGGATAAAGGCTATAAGTGCCTGGTAAATCAACTATTTCGGCAGTTTTGCCAGAATTAAGTTTGCAGAAACCTATTTTTTTATCTACCGTTATACCAGGAAAATTTCCAATTTTTTGATTTAACCCCGTTAATAGGTTAAAAAGTGTAGATTTTCCGGTATTGGGATTACCAACTAATGCAATTCTAATATCGGCCAAGGTATTATTGAATTATAATCACTGCAGCTTCATTTTTACGTAAGCAAAGCTGGTAACCTGCCACACGAATCGCTATAGGATCGCCCAATGGAGCAAAACGCTCAACTTCTACTACCTCACCTGGTAAACAGCCCATTTCCATTAACTTTACCGACATTTCTAAGTCTGTAAATGCTACGATGGTTCCTTGTTCTCCTGGATTTAATTGCGATAGCTTCATGTACAGTTAATTTATGGCGCAATTTACCCTTTATTTATATTAAATCCAAATAAGGTTAAACAAAAATTACATTCCCATTCCTCGCATCATAGTTCTTTGTCCACCCTGCCCAGGTTGCTGACCACCAACATTCTGACCGGCAACTCTATTTAAAGAATAAGTGAAAGAGAACATATAATAACGTTTTAGTACGTTAAAAGTTAAATCTTGGATTCTATTTCCAGCACCAGTACGTTCAACACCTGTATTTTCATTCAATAAATCATTAACCGATAACTTAAATGTACCTCTATTTTTAAAGAACTGTCGACTGATGTATGCGTTAACAACTTTGTAGCTTGTATTCGCATCACCTCTACCCGTTAATCTATTATAGGTTAAATCAGACTGTATACGAACGTTTCCTGGTAATAAATAACTGATATCGATATTTGGCGACAATGTGTAATACCGTTGGTTGTTATTTGGTGTTATGGAATAAGTATCACGGAATATGGTACCGCCTATACCTGCAATAAGATCTAGTTTATCTAAATTAGACACTAATCTATACCTGTTAGTAGCCGAATAATTGTGAGTTATATTTTCTAAACCATTCGTAAATTCTGTAGCTTTATTAAAACTTCCATTTAAATCGATGTTTAGGGTTAGCTTGTTTCCTTTTATTATAGGCTGACTTATCGTTCCAAAAACAGACGTACTGAAGTTGCCATCAACATTGGTATAGCTAATTTGAGTTTTACCGTAATTCAAACTTGCAGGATCAGTAATTAAAACATTGCTAGCGGCAAAAGCATTAAATTGCTGATTTATGACTGCACCAATGAAAAATGTTCTAAAGCTTGCGAAATCGAAGTTGTTGTAAAACATCCGCAAACTATTAGAAAAGGATGGCTTCAAATTTGGATTACCAATAATTACACTTTGCGTATTGGTATTATCTAAAATAGGTTGAATTTGCGCAATGCTTGGCTGCTGCGTATTTCCTCTATAGTCTACACGCAGCCTTTTACTCGTGCTAAAGTTATATCTAAACTGTGCCGAAGGAGTTAAGTTGATGAAATTACGATTAAAAACATTGGCTGTAGTTACATCTAATCGTTTTTGATCTAAATTTTGTATTGCTAAACCTGCATTCCAATTGTACTTCTTCTCATTTTTATTAAATGTAAAACCCACTGCATTGGTAAAAGTAGTACTTTCAAAATCATTACTAAATAATGGGTCCTTTATATCATACTTCAAGGTAGCAGGATTGAAGTTATATACCAATCGCTCTTGATTGTCGAAACTATAACCATTGCTATAATTTAGCTCAATACTTAATGTTTTAGATAAGGGCTCTGTAAACACCAATCTTGCTGTGTTACTAATTGACTTATTATTTTGATCATTTTCTTGGTTAATTATCCTAACACTTGGAGTGCCACCAATCGTTACGTTGTCTTGAATAAAGTTAATATTTTCTGCCTCACTGTTATTAATGTTTGTATTTACATTTAATGATAACGTACGGCCTCTGCGCTGAAATTTCTTACGAATTAACAAATTATTACTAATTGATGGTGAGATTGTATTTGTTGTGAGCGTTTGTGTACCTAAAGTTGTTGTTCCTAGTACGCGTCTATCGTAACGCTGCAAGCCATCTGCTTCACTTTCTGTTAATGATACATTTGGCTGCAATCGGAATGAGATTGTAGAATCTAATTTCGTGTCTAACGTAAGGTTAAATCTGTGATTTGCTCGTTTGGTAGTATTATCGTTGTAAAGTTTATTGGTAGTTGTGGTATTCCCAAATAAATTTTGGGTAAAGCTATTTTGTAAGTTAAATAATTCCGTTTTATTAAAATTATAACTTCCATTAAATTGTGTACCATCTTTATATACATCAGCATAATTAAAACCCACTAAATTTGTAGTGGTAATACCCTTTTGTGGACCGCCAAAATTCCCACCGCGACCACCGCCACCGCCTCCAAAACCACCACCACCAAAATTCTGCTTATTCACATTGTTAAATTGCCCTAAAACAGACATTTGTTCATCATTTTTAAATTTATTCACATTCACGTTCACATCATAACGATCGTCTGTTCCGTAACCCAAAGTACTGTTTCCGAAGAAACCATTCTTCTTGTCTTGACGTGTTGTAATGTTGATGATTTTCTCTCGGTTGCCATCATCTACACCACTAAACTTCGATTGCTCAGACATGTCATCGATAATCTGAATTTTATCAATCATACTAGCCGGTAGGTTTCTGGTAGCTAGTAATGGGTCACTTCCCATAAAATCTTTACCATCTACCCTCACTTTTTTAATGGTTTCTCCTTGTGTGGTAATGGTACCGTCTTTAGAAACCTCTACACCAGGTAATTTCTTTAACACATCTTCTACTACAGCATTTTCTTTAACTTTAAAGGCAGCTGCATTAAATTCTAATGTATCTTTCTTAACCCTTACAGGAGGGATATCCCCTTTAATTTCTACTGCTTTTAAGTCTACACCACTATCTTCCATCGTTAAACTGCCAAAATCGATACCTGGCGCTGCAGTAGTTAGTTCAAAATCTTTATTTACGGATTTTAAACCCAAGTACGCCACAAATAATCTATATTTTCCCGCTGGCAACCCAGTAATTGAAAAAGCACCCGTTGCACTTGTAGATCCTACTCCAGCAACAGATGAGTCGCCAAATAATTTTTTTACTGCTATCGATGCATAATCTATGGGCGCTTTATCCTTACCATTTAGTACCTTCCCACTTGCAGTCCCTGCTTTTGTTTGGGCAGCAACAGTATAGCTCGCAAATAATAGCGCAATAAGTATTGTTCTTCGTAATAATATCTTCATTTCTATTGTATAATAATTTTGTAAAGTTACCTATCAGACTATAGTGCAGGCAAAAAGTTTGTCAGTGGGTGTTAAAATATGGGTAACAATTTAAATACAACTAACTTTGTCGTTACAAGACAGTTAAATTGATTAAATTTTATGTGAACTATGATAACTAGATCTATGTAACAAAACATAGCTAAATACACCCATAAGAGCCCCTAGCATATCGCAACCGAAATCCCACCACTCTGCAGATCTATAGGTAAATACCTTCCACTGCAAAAGCTCTATTCCAACGCCTAACAATACCGAGATCATGATGACCTTAAAAATTGTTAATGATCTAAAGTTATAGTTGTGTTGATAATTAATCTTTCCGTAAAATAGTAGAATGGTTAACACATAGAAAAAACCCAAATGCGCCATTTTATCAAAGCCAATGAAGAAAAAGCCCAATTCGCCATCGGGCTCTGGCATTTTCATGTTGCAAAGCACTAAAATAATAACCGACCAAATTAATGCCCAGCGTTGGTATTTTAGCACTTTAAAATTGTTCATCTATGCGCCTACCAAAGCTTTGTAATCATCCGCATTTAACAAACCATCTACTTCAGATGCGTCAGATAAGGTAACTTTTACCATCCAGCCATCACCATAAGGATCGTTATTTACCAACTCAGGATTATCGTTTAATAAAGCATTAATCTCAGAAACCGTAGCAGTTAAGGGCATATATAAATCAGAAACCGTTTTTACAGCCTCTACCGTACCAAAGACTTCTTCTTTTGCCACTTCAGTACCTACGCTATTGATATCAATGTAAACGATATCACCCAACTCACGCTGAGCAAAATCTGTAATGCCAATCGTTGCTTCATTGCCGTTAACTTTAACCCACTCGTGGTCTTTGGTATATTTTAATGCGGATGGAAAATTCATATTTATTTATTATTTGTTTTGTAGGGCAAATTTACGACTATTTTTTTTAGTATTTAGTATGTTAGTATTTAGACTGGGCGCATTAAGCATCATTCTTAATTCAACGTTACCCGCATGCTAAACCCAAAATTAGCAAACGAGGTATTAAAAGATTGCGAAGTATAAGGCTTCGTGATATTCGAATCATAGAAAACCCTTAGGTTAAAGCGTTGGTTTAATACATAATCTATACTTGGCCGAAGTGTGATATTTTTAGCCCCTGATGATACCTCAGCCTCTGCAACATCTGCTCTGTAGATCACCGTTTTATTATCCCGAACGGATACATCTACATTAAAATCCATGTTATTATCTAACCTTAAGCCACTAAACCATCCAAATGGAAATCTAAACTTTGCAGTACGATACCCAATTTTAAATACCAAGTTGTTTTCTGAGAGCTGTGCGAGCTGACTATTAGCCAAACTTAAGGCCAATAAACGGGTGCGATTAATCTCAACACTGGCATTCAAATTGTTTCTCAATCTTGTATCTATTCCAATCAGCGGAGCAAACCGCTCAGAGATGCTTACTTGAGCAAACTGGTATTCGGGAAGGAAATTATTATTAACATCCTTACTGCTTACATAGCCATTGGTTTCTTGATACTTTAACAAACTATTAAAACCATTTACACTGTATAAGGAATAATAATTATGCTTAACGCTAAAAGATGAAAATCGCTCTGCGATATAGGGGATCTTCGTTAATCCTTCGTAGGTAATTTGCCAATTCGGCAATGGAATTTTTGGCAAACTTTTTAAACTCGACGAACTTGCATCCTTACCCGTGTATGCAGCAATAAACGATGAGATAATCACATCTTGCGCATCCTTATTATATCCTTCAGCAAAACCATTGGTTACACCATTCGAATTTGGGTTTAACACACCCAACCTACCCGAAATGATTTGCCTATTGCTCATAAATTGATTAAATAAGTTAGACACGGTGCTGCCGCTCTTATCGCCAAAGGCAGTGCCCAATGTAATAAACGAAACGCTGTAATCGCCGGTAGTAGTTGGACTCAAATTTCGGAAGTTGCTGATGCTGCTATCGTATTTAAAATTAGTAGAATAATTTAAATTTCGGCTTCTTGCTGCACTTAAGGTAATCCGAAGATCTCTTATTGGCTCTATCGTACTTATAATCTGCAACTCTTCTCTGAGGGTATTGATATATAGCTGGGTTTGCAACTCATCGCGCGTAAGCCAACCATTTGCCAAGGCTCTTTCTCTTAAATCGGTTTGACCGCCAAATACAAACCCAAAACCAGGTGCACCCGTAATGTCATCTATCCCAAAATAGGTGGTTTTAGGTAAGTACCCAGGTAAAAATGTTCCCTTATTTTGTAAAAATGACACTTTTACATTTCTTACACCTGTAATTAAACCTAAAAGCACATCAGAAAAACTACGCACAGAATCTTGAGCATTGAGGCTCCTTCTTATAAAACCAAGTTTGTTATATAAACCAACAAAATTAAGAATAGGATTAACCTGCAAAATCCGTGAGTTCTGAATGGTATTTCCCAAGTTAATATTGGGATCACGCAAGGTAGAAAGCGGTTCAGTTTGCCAATTAAATGTAGATCCATAAGTGGTCGAAACCGATACCCAATCTAAACCCGGGATTTTATCAATCGGAAGCTTGTAGGTTAAGTTTACATTGTGGCTATAATCGGTAGTACGACCTAGTCTTTTCAAATTTTGCCATAAAGTATCTCTTTTTAGCCCTTCTACTCTTCCATCTGGCTCATCAATAATCGAATAATTTGTAGCGTCAAAATCAAGACTCAAGGAGTTCGTTAAATTCCAAGCTATTCCATATATCCTCGACATCAAAAAATTCTTATTAAATGTAGTGTTGATGGGTAAAAAATTGTTTGGATCATTATCCCGTAAGGTATTTTCGGAATAAAAACGATCTAAATCTAACCTAAAGTTAATTGAGCTAGGCAATAAACTAAAATTGAAATCCTTTAGTAGCTTAAGTACATTCGATTTAATGAGTTTATTAAATGGCTGATAATTTTTTGGCGTTCCGGTATAGTTATAGGCAAATGAGCCTCTGTAGGTTTGTTGAAAACTATTCTCGTTAATAAAATCGCGATGGGCAAACTTGGTTTGTGCATACGAAACGTTAAAATTCTCTATGTCCCATAGCCTAAACTTAGTATCTGTAGTAGCCCGCTCTTTACGCACATTGGTGAAGTTAATACTACTTCGGGTTGTATAATCTTGCGCAAAGTTGAGAATAGAATCGCGTTTTACTTTTGTTGAGCCATCCAAAGCTTGCTTTAATTCTACATCGGGCGTTCGAGGATCGAACTGAGGGGTAAGCACCTGTGTTGAATAGCTCACATACATCGGAATTTTAATGCCCGATTTTTGGGGCAAAAACCTACCCAGTTCAAAGCTTGATGAAACATCAAAAAAAGTATTATCTGCACGATTACGTTCGCTCACTTTTTTCTCTAACGAACCAAAACCGATGGTAGATTTACTCCCAGAAACATTGAGGTCGGCAAAGTCGGCCAACTTTGCATTTATCCTTGCCGTTGCTGCCCAACCTCCTCGCTCATCAAATGCTGTTAGTCTCAGCTCATTAAACCAAACCTCACCTCTTTTCTCTAAGCCATCATCACCAGCAGGGGACGCAGGATTACGTAAAGGATTTTTTAAGCCCAACATATATACCCGGATCTTACTCATATCGGGTTGCCCTTTTACAATAATCCTATTTTTTCCATCGCTATAATTAAAAGGAATATTGATGGGCCAAGGGAGTCCAGCACTTGTACGGGCATTATTTCTAGCAAGCTTTGCCTTTTGGAACAACTCCAACTGAATATCCATTTTATTCTCATCGGGCCATATCGCAAACGGATCTGCAGTACCGGGAGTAGTTACCTTTAGCGGCATATTATACTCATAATAATTATCCTGATTATCAGTACCTATTCTTAAAAAAGCTGTTAATTCGCCATCTCTTAAGTCATCGCCACCAATGGCCTCTAAATGCACATACATTTCCAGATGTTTGTAGGATCTAAAGTCGTTAATAGCCGTTTTAAATGCAGCTCTTCCATATCCGTCTCTTAAATTTTTAACCACTACCGATAAGGATTGCTCATTCTGTCGCGTATCTCCACGATAATTGCTAAAGTCGCGTTCTCTTAATATACCCGGCGGAACTACATAAGGAATTGGAGCCCTTTTCCCATTTTCTTCAATATTTACAGTGGCCACCTCGATGGTAGAGTTATCTGCATTTGCAGGTAACAATGAAGGGTCTACAATGGCTTGAATACTTTCATTTTTCGTGTTGTATCTACGCCATTCGCTCTTTACCAATTGTATTTTGGCAAATCTCAGTATTGCAGTATCCGAAAAATTGGTCATGAACATTCTAAAAAAACGGATGGATTTAAAATCCTGAATATTGCCAACCTTTTGCTGGTATTGAGCCAAAGGAATACGAATTTGATACCATGTTGCGTTTTGCGTTTGGCCGTTTGCCAACTTTACTTGGGAAACTACCTTATCCGTTACAAAATTCTGACCTACGGCTAAATCACCAGGGCGCATGGATATTTTATACTGAAAATACTCATCAGATTGGGTCATGTTGTTATCCCTGTTTACATCTTCACCATCTGGAAGTGAGGTAGCCGCCGAGTTTTCCAAACCAAGCTCATCCAACGATTGCTGTGACGTTTTAGAATTCCCTTCGGGACCATTATAATTCATGTACCGCCTTAAAATACCCGCATTAATTTGATCCAAATTATTACCCCTAAAATAGGAATAGTCATCAGATGAAGGATCGTTCTCAAAAGCCTGTGCTGCACCAGGATTAAGTTGAGCTTTAATCTGGGCAATCAATGCTGCAAATTTTATTTTTTCATTGGCATTCGATAACCCATCTAAACCTACATCTTGTGCTTTTCGCGCTGCGGGTTCATTATCAAACGCTTGAATAACGGGCTGCAGCTTTGCCACTCTTCCCCAATTGGTTCCATCATACTTTGTAGGATCTTCATTAGCAGGCAATGCATTTTCTAGCGATTTCCTGCCGTCTTTTAAAATATCTTCAGAGATGTTTCCAATGTTAAAGTATAAATCTCCGCCAGTTGATGCTGTTTTATACATAAACGGATCCATTACCCACAGCTCGATATATTCGATATTTTGCGATTCGAAATCATTAACATCTATTCTCCGCATTAGCCCTCCCCATCGTGTTCTGGGACTCAACAAAGTGCCATCTTGGTTAAATCCATTTGGAGTATAGTTATAAGGACCGCGAATGTTTGGGTAATAGGCAATATCTAAGGTTGGTAATAAAACCGACTGACCGACGCTGATCTCTTTAAATGGAAATACTTCTTGTTCAATAATTTCTCTAACATAATGATTAGATTGCTCATTTTTGTCGTTTCTTAAGTTCGCTGGAAGTGCTGATATACCTGTTCGATTATAAAAAGTAGGATCGATGTTATAAAAAGCAATCTTTGCGCGGTTGTAGCCATATACTAAATTGTCTACCAATTGCGACTCGGAAAACAATTGTGGAGTACCTGATAATTGCCATGGAATTACGCTTTTTAAATCGATTAATTGACGAGAGGCTTCAAAATCGTCGAGATAACTCGACCCTCCTGTTTCGCCAGTTACATTAATTGCATTGGGGTGTCCCGGAATAAGTTTCGCATATTCTCCCGAAAAGGTAATGGCTGAAGGTGCTTTGGTAGAAATAAATGGAATTTTATCAACCAATTTAGTCAGGTAGCGGGAAGGCGAGCTGTAATTAACATCTACTCCAAAAATCGAATTGGAAATAGGCTCCTCCAGATAATTTACCTTTTGGGTTAAAGGCTTTTCACTGAGGTTCATAAATGTACCCCCAAAATTTAATTTATTATTTACCCGATAATCCAACCGCGTACCAAATAACGAGCGTTGTTGCAAGCCAAATAGTTCTGTGTTTTCTGTGGTAATTCGAATGGGTTGCCCAGAGGTTAGTAATGCGGTATTGATGATATTAACAGTTCCCCCTTGATAATCGACCGTAAAATCTGATCCCTCTTGTAAAGGGATTGTTCCTGCAAAAACCTTTACAGATCCTTCAGTTACATTGATCGCATTTAAAGGAAATGAGGATGAAATTTCTGATTGGTAAGCTCCCTTAATCACATACAAATTTTTATTGCTAAAGAGTTGTTGCGCTACCAATTTTACCGAATCATACAACTGAGGATAGCCATATTTATCGGCCAATACTTGCTCTGAGGGTAAGTTAAATCTTGATTGAAGGTCTTTACCAAAGGGTTCTACTACCGGAAAAATTAATTTCCCATTTAAAGCATCGATCGTAACATATCCATTGTTAGTGTTATTTACCAGATTACTTAAACTAGCACCACTAGCGCTTGGAAAAGGAGATTGGCTTTGGTTATTTTGATTTTGAACAAAGGGCTTGTTTTCTGCCTCAAAATCGAAAACACCATCGGGTTTACGTTCCTTTTGTTGATTTAGTTGATCGAGATTGGTGAGTGCAATATACTGTTTACCAATTGTGTTTACTCCTTCTCTAATCAAAGGCATTTCTACACCCGTTTTATCGTCTATTCTAAATATGTCTAGCTTAAAATTTTGTCTACTAATTTGATAACCATTAATAGCATAGATGTTTTTCATCATCAAATTCCATGTTGGCAAATTGGTTTTGATGGTTTCATTTTTTAGTAATTTCGCATACAATACTTTTGGCGTAGCCTGATCAAAAGGAACATCAGTAGAGAATTCTCCAACTTGGTACTCTACACCATTAAAGGTATAGCGATAGGAAACCGCCAATACCTCATCTGCATTTAAAGGGTTATTTAAAGATATATAACCCAGCTGTGGCTGATAATTATATTCTCTTTCGGCCAATTTTCGGGCGTAAGTTAGTTTCCCAAAATTATCAGTACCTCCATTTGCTTGAAAATAATTAATCACATCGTTCGAGTTGGTTAATCTGGCATTTGCGGGAAGATTACTCAACAGGTTATTAGATGGTGCTGGGAAGGTAGGGTTGCTAAATCCTGAAGGTAAAACCGAACCACCACCCGTAATTTGTGCCGTATTATAAGGGGTGTTTTCGCCCAAATCTAAAAACCCCAATACATCTCTCGAATCTTGGGTATTCCCCGTTTTATTGGTAATCCAAACTTCGATTTTTGTAATTAAAATCCCTGAAAGAACAGTGGGTGGGTTGCTTAGTGCCTTATTATAATTATCTCTAAAGTATTTCGCCAAAAAATAATGCTTATTTACCTCATATTCTGAGCCACTCACCGAAAATTCATTCTGCTGTGCCCCATTATTGATTTTTAATTCCTTTGATTGTGATTTTTGCTGACTAAAAACCGCTGAAATATCAAGCTTACCGAATTGCAATTGCGTTTTAACACCAAATAACGATTGAGTTCCATTAATTAAAGTACCATTTAAGGGTAAACTTACATTTCCAGCCTCAATTTTCTTAATAATATCATCGGCTCCGCCCGTATAATCGAGTTTAATCTGATTTTCGAAATCAAATTGCGCCTCGGTATTATAATTCATTTTGATTTTCATCTTGGTACCAATGTTGCCCAAAATATCCATTTGAATTCGTTGATTGAAGTCGAAGTTACTTTGTACCCGCTGGCGCTCGTTAAAAAGCGGGTTTTCGTTCTTATTTATACGTCCCAAAAAGGTAAGTTCGGCTTCACCACGGGGTTGAATATCAATGGTAGTACCACCAAATATTTTTTCAAATACACGGCTATTTATTTTTACGGGCGGAATGATACCCGTTCGCCGCACCTCGGCAATCTCGGCGTTAGAAAGTAAACGCCAATTTTCACGTTTGATTTCGCTATTTACCAATCGTAAGTATTGCTCAACAGTTAAATATTGTGGTATAGAAAATAATCGATCGCCAATTTTCTCTGTGATGATATAACGCTGGTTTTTTGCATCATACTCAACTTCCCTTTTTACATTATCAGGATACTGCAAAAAAGGATTGGCAAAATTGCGAAAACCTAGCTGCCTTTTCTCACGTAAATTGAAGGAGTTTTTAAGCGTATCTATGGCCTCTTTTAATGGAATTACTTGCGAAAAAGCATATTTACCAATAAAAGTCAAGAGTAAAATAACAAGCAGCGTAATTTTATTTCTCAAAAGGCAATCGTTTATAAGTTTTTTAACGCCACTTTAATCATTTGCTCAACTGTTAAGTCTTGATCTGCGTTTTTAATTGCATTATCAATCGCCTTTTCTGCCACTTGCTTTCCAAATCCGAGCATAATTAAAGCAGATAACGCTTCGTCACGCGTGGTATTGTGTGATGGCATTGATATTAATGAATCTGGCCCTTCCTTTTTCAGTTTGTCTTGTAATTCGAGAACAATTCGCTGGGCAGATTTGGCACCAATACCTTTAATCTGTTGTATTAAAACCACATCGGCTTTGATAATTGCGTTTTGTATTTCAACGGGTGTGATAGATGATAGCATCATTCTACACGTAGTTGGCCCAATGCCAGAAACCGAAATTAGGTGCAAGAAAAGTCGACGTTCACCCTCATCGGCAAAGCCGTATAAAGTATGTGCATCTTCTTTTATATGTAGCCAAGTATATATTTTACAGCGTTCGGTATTTGCCAAAGCCGAATAGGTATTTAGCGATATATTAATGTGGTAACCCACACCGCCCGCTTCAACAACAACATAAGTAGGGCACTTAAAGGTTAGTTTCCCATCAATATATGCAAACATAATTCTTTACTTCTTAGAAATTCGATTTAAAATACCTCTTCTTTTTGTTGAATTAGCAGCTTCTTCCTTAGCTTGCACATCTAATACCGCAATGGTTACCATATTTACAATTTCACGAACTGAACTTCCAAGCTGTACAATGTGAACTGGCTTTTTTAGGCCCAGCAAAATTGGTCCAACTGCTTCTGCACCGCCCAACTCTTGTAAAAGCTTATAAGCAATGTTACCCGATTCTAAATTTGGGAATACAAGCGTATTTGCAGGCGCATCAGCCAGTCTGCTAAACGGAAAATTTTCTTTTAGCAAGGTGTTGTTTATTGCAAAATTACCTTGCATATCGCCATCAACAATGATATTTGGATGCTGCTCGTGCAAAATCTTAACTGCTTCTCTTACCTTTTCAGGAACGGTACCCTCATTTGAACCAAAGTTAGAGTACGATAATAATGCGATGCGGGGTTGAATATTGAATTTTCTGACTGATTTTTCGAGCAATAATGTTAAATCTACCAGTTCTTGTGCCGTAGGGTCTACATTAACGGTAGTATCTCCGAAAAATACAGGCCCTTTTTCGGTCATCATCATGTACATACCTGCTACACGATTTACGCCTTCCTCGGTACCAATCACTTGTAGCGCTGGTTTTATGGTCGAGACATAATTCTTAGTCAATCCAGAGATCATCGCATCAGCCTCACCAAACTCAACCATCGATGCACCGAAGTAGTTACGATCGCGCATCATCTTATTTGCATCAATGGCGGTAACGCCTCTACGTTGTCTTCTTTTGAAAAGAGACTCTGCATATTTCTTCATACGCTCTGGTTCTAAAGCGGGCTCAATAATTTGAACACCTTCTAGATCTAGCGCATTTTCTTCTATAATTCTATGAATCACTTCCTTATTACCCAATAAGATCGGAATGGCAATATTGTCGTCTTTTACAATTTGGGCTGCTTTTAAAATTTTATAATTATCGGCCTCAGCAAATACTACCTTTTTAGGATTGGATTTGGCTTTATTGGTAATGGCGCGCATAATCGAATCGTCCTTTCCTAAACGGTTTTTCAATTCTTCCGCATAGGCATCCCAATCGGTTATTGCTTTTCTGGCAATACCAGAGTCAACTGCAGCCTTCGCAACTGCCATGGATACATTAACCATTAAGCGAAAATCCATTGGCTTAGGAATAATGTACTCCTTGCCAAACTTAATATTACGTTCGTTATAAGCCATATTTACGGCCTCTGGTACTGTTTTTCTAGCTAATTCGGCAATTGCACGAACCGCAGCAATTTTCATCGCTTCGTTAATGCTGGTTGCTCTAACATCTAAAGCTCCTCTAAAAATATAAGGGAAGCCAAGAACATTGTTCACTTGATTTGGATAATCAGAACGGCCAGTTGCCATAATTAAATCCTTACGAGAACTAATTGCCAAATCGTATGCAATCTCAGGATTTGGATTGGCCATTGCAAAAACGATAGGATTTTTTGCCATCGATTTTAGCATGTCTGTTGTTACACAATCTGCCGAAGAAAGTCCGATAAATACATCCGAATCTTTCATGGCCTCGGTTAATGTATTTAAATTTCTTGTGGTAACAAATTCTTTCTTTATGGCATCTAAATTTTCTCTATCGCTACGAATTACACCACTTCTATCGCACATCACGATATTTTCCCTTTTTGCACCTAAAGAAACGTATAAACGGGAACAAGAAATCGCAGCGGCACCTGCACCATTCACTACAATTTTAACTTTATCAATTTTTTTCTTTTGTAAATCGCAAGCATTTAATAGCGCGGCGGCGGAAATAATTGCCGTACCGTGCTGATCGTCGTGCATTACTGGGATATTCATCTCCTCTTTTAACCGGCGTTCGATCTCAAAGCACTCCGGCGCCTTAATGTCTTCTAAATTAACGCCTCCAAAAGTTGGTTCCAACGCCTTTACAATTTTTACAAAATCATCTACATTTTTAGTGTCTAGTTCAAGATCAAATACATCAATATCTGCAAATATTTTAAACAGCAATCCCTTACCTTCCATTACGGGTTTACCCGCTTCAGGACCAATGTCACCTAAGCCCAAAACCGCAGTTCCGTTGCTAATAACAGCCACTAAATTACCTTTAGCGGTGTATTTATAAACATCATCTTTGTTCTCAGCAATTTTTAAA
>JACMOW010000048.1 GCA_014377775.1 Pedobacter sp.
ATACGGAAAAAACTCAGAAACCATTGATGTTATTTATGTAATTGATAAAGACGGTATATTATTGGACGATATTCGAATTCGTGAAATTTTATTGGCTGATCCAGAAGTTAAAATTGGCGATCTTACTGATAATCGACTTATTGCTCTAAAAGTAAACGATCCGCAAGAAGAAGCAATTAATGTGTTCAGAATGAATAATAGGGTTGCCTTGCCTGTGGTAGACGATAAAAATATACTTTTAGGTATTGTAACTGTAGATGATATTTTGTGGATTGCGCATGAAGAATATACCGAAGATATTCATAAAATTGGGGGAACACAGGCTTTAAATGAACCTTATTTGGATGTTCCAGTTTTTCAGCTTTATAAAAAGCGTGTGGTATGGTTAATTGTATTGTTTTTTGGTGAATTGCTTACCATAATGGCGATGTCTAATTTTGAGCACGAAATTGCCAAAGTAGTTATTCTTGCTACATTTATTCCTTTAATTATTTCGAGTGGAGGAAACAGTGGTTCGCAGGCTGCAACCCTGATTATTCAAGCAATGGCCTTAGGAGAAGTTACCGTAAGAGATTGGTGGAATGTAATGCGAAGAGAAATTTTCTCTGGTATTTTTTTGGGCGTAACACTTTGTATATTAAGTTTTGGGGTGATCGGAATTTGGCACGTAATTGCACCCAATTTTAGTGAACATTTTGTGCGAATAGGATTAGTTGTTGGCTGTTCGCTTCTGGGTGTAGTACTATGGGGTACTTTAATGGGTTCGATGTTGCCTTTGTTACTTAAAAAACTAGGTGCCGATCCGGCTGCCTCATCTACTCCTTTTGTGGCTACATTGGTAGATGTAACTGGACTGCTCATTTATTTTTCGTTTGCGTTGCTATTTCTTAAGGGTGTTTTGCTCTAATCTTATTCATATAATCGATCCCCAATATGGACAATAAAACCATCGCCAAAACTTTTAAGCTCCTTTCGCAATTGATGGAATTGCATGAAGAAAATTCTTTCAAGATTAAGTCAATTGCTAACGCTTCATTTAAACTTGATAAATTGCCTTTTGCCTTATCCGATAAAACGATAGAAGAAATCGAAAAAATAGATGGAATTGGCAAAAGTATTTCAGCCAAAATAGTAGAATTGAATGCTACTAGCCAAATGAAAGAGCTAGAAGATTTATTAGCACTTACGCCTCCCGGCATCGTAGAGATGCTTGGAATAAAAGGAATTGGTCCTAAAAAGATTGCTATAATATGGCACGACTTAAAAATTGATACAGTTGGTGAATTGTATTATGCGTGTAATGAAAATCGCTTAATTGAAGCTAAAGGATTTGGATTAAAAACCCAAGAAGAAATTAGAAAGGTGATTGAGTTTAAGATGGCCGCTAATGGTCGCTTTTTATATGCCCATGTAGCCCCTTTAGTTAACAATTTATTCTCGCGTTTATCGGTTTGGTTAAATGCGGTAGACCGCAATGCGTTATTGGGTATTGGCGATCAATTTAGGCGTTGTTGTGAGATTATTGATGAAGTACCATTCATAATTGGAACGGAGAACGTGCTAGAATTGAACGGTAATTTAGCTGGATTTAATGCTTTAGTATTTGAACAAGTAGCAACTAATCATTTTCTGGCCACTTCCGAAACGGGATTGAAAATAAAATTAAAGCTAGTTCATAAAGCTGATTTTTACTTAACATGGTTTAAAGAAACTGGGAACGAAGATCATGTAAATGAGGTTTTAAAACGTATTTCAAACACCTCATTCGTAAGCGAAGAAGCGATTTATGCGGAAGCGGGTTTGGTTTATGTTGAACCCGAATTACGTGAAGGATTGAATGAAATTGAACTCGCCTCTACCAACAGTTTACCTACATTAATCACACTTTCTGATTTGAAAGGAAGCTTACATAATCACAGCACTTGGAGCGATGGTGTGAATACACTCGAAGAGATGGCTGTATTTTGTAAGGATACACTTAAGTTACAGTATTTAGGAATTTGTGATCACAGCAAGTCGGCTTTTTATGCGAAAGGCTTAGATGAGCAACGTGTATATGGGCAGCATCAAGAAATAGATTCGCTAAATAAAAAACTAACCCCATTTAAAATTTTTAAAGGAATAGAAAGTGATATTTTAAATAATGGTGCTTTAGATTATAGCGAAGAAGTATTAAAAACCTTCGACTTTGTGGTTGCTTCTATCCATAGTCCGCTAAGAATGGACGAAGAAAAAGCAACTGCGCGGCTAATAAAAGCTATAGAAAATCCATATACCACTATTTTAGGGCATCCAACAGGCAGATTATTACTTAGTAGGGCTGGTTATCCGATAGATTATAAAAAAGTAATCGATGCTTGCGCTGCCAATGGTGTGGTGATCGAAATTAATGCTAATCCTTTGCGTTTAGACCTAGATTGGAGATGGCATCGTTACGCCTTAGAAAAAGGAGTGATGTTATCCATAAATCCAGACGCACACCGTACGGAAGGGTTTTATGATATGCATTTTGGCGTACTGGCTGCTAGAAAGGGAGGCTTAACAGCAGATAAGAACCTAAATTCTTTTACACTAAAAGAAATTACGGCATATTTTGAAGGAAGAAGGAAATAGAAGATGGTAATTGTGCAAGAAAATATTTAATACCTTTGAAACATGATAAGTGAACTAGCAAATAAAATTTTTAACCAAGCAATAAACGATTATCATCAGTTTAACAACATAGATCAAGCCATAGTTAATCCTTTCGAAATGGAGAGTTTATCTCATTTGTTGTACTTGAAAAATTGGATCGATACGGCCCAATGGCATATGGAAGATGTGGTTAGGAATCCAAAAATTGATCCCGTAGAAGGCTTAAGTTGGAAGCGAAGAATAGACGCACAAAATCAGGTGCGTACTGATATGGTTGAATTTATAGATACACATTTTTTAACTGCATATAAAGAGGTTACCCCGTTGCCAATTGCGAAAATTAATACTGAAAGTCCTGCCTGGGCAATCGATCGACTTTCTATTCTTGCCTTAAAAATTTACCACATGCAAGAGGAAGTTGATAGACCATCTGCAACAGATGATCACCGTATGCAATGCAATGTTAAATTAAAGGTGCTTTTAACACAAAGAACCGATTTATCGAACAGTATTGATGAACTTTTAGTAGACATTGAGGCAGGTAAAAAGTACATGAAAGTATATAGACAAATGAAAATGTACAATGACCCGAGCTTAAATCCAGTGCTATATAATCTGCGGAAATAATGAAGATTATAATTTTACGATTTTCTTCCATGGGTGATGTAGCTATGGTAGCTTCAGTGCTAGTTGAGTTTTCTGCTCAAAATCCTGAAGCAGAGCTTATAATGGTAAGCCGAGGCGTATTTAAATCTTTTTTTGATGATATCCCTAATTTAACATTTCATGCTATTCAACCGAAAACAATTCATAAGGGAGTTTTTGGTTTGTATCAACTTTTTAAGGAGCTGTTAAAATATAATCCGATTGCTATTGCCGATCTTCACAATAATTTAAGAAGTACGTTGCTTGCTACTTTTTTTCGTTTGATAGGGATTAAGACAGAAAGGCTGAATAAAGGAAGATCAGAGAAAAGAGCGTTAACCAGGAAGAACAATAAAATAGTAAGGCCATTAAAGCTTACAGTTGAGCGTTATGCGGATGTATTTAAAAAATTAGGGTTTAATTTAAAATTAAGCCATCAGTTGGTAAAAAATATTAAAAGGATACCAAATGATGCAGAAAGTTTATTTAGTGAAACAACTATCAAAAAAATTGGTATTTCTCCTTTTGCTCAGCATGTTTATAAGATGTATCCAATTGTAAAAATGGAAATGGTAATTCGTGAACTTAATGCTTTAAATTATCAAATTTTTATTTTTGGTGGTGGTGAGGAAGAAAAGAAAATAGCAGAAAAATGGCAAGACCAATTTGTTAATGTTACCAATTTTATTGGTAAATTTACTTTAGCAGAAGAATTAGCTATAATCAGTCATTTAAATTTGATGTTAAGTATGGATTCATCAGGTATGCACATAGCATCATTAATGGGTGTTCCAGTACTTTCAATGTGGGGCCCAACGCACCCTTACGCAGGTTTTTTAGGCTACGGGCAAAAATTGGAAGATTGTATTCAGATAGATCATCCTGCAAGGCCAAACTCTATTTACGGTAATAAACCCTGTTTATGTGGTGATGAGCCTTGTATAGATTTGATTGAACCAAAAGTAGTGGTCAACGAAATAATAGAGAGATTAACCCATGGCTAAAAGATTAATACTGATACGACATGCAAAATCTGATTGGGAAAACCCAAGTATTCGGGATTTTGATCGGCCGCTAAACGGAAGAGGAAATGTAAATGCCCCAGAAATGGCGCAGAGAATGATAAGCCAAAAAATTTATCCAGAATTAATTGTTAGCAGTCCGGCGCTACGCGCGCTTACTACTGCAAAATACTTTGCAAAAGAGTGGGAAATTGATTTCGAATTGATCCAAACGGATAAAAATATCTATGAGGCGGATTTAAAAACGCTATTGAATGTAGTTAATCATTTTGATAACCAACACAACATAATTGCAATGTTTGGGCATAATCCTAGCTTTACCGACTTTGCCAACTATTTGAGTAATGTAAATATCTATAATATGCCTACTTGTAGCATAGTAATGCTCGAATTTCCTTTTGAGGAGTGGAACTTAGTAAGTAGTAGTACCGCAAAAATTTTATTGTTCGATTATCCTAAAAGTGGGGAGGACTAAAACAGTCATCCCTCATCGAGTGAGGATGACGAATTAAAATTTCAAATGTTTTACTGTAGCTCCACCATTAATTAACTGTTTTAATGAGTCGATGCCAATTTTTAAATGGCTTTCTACATAGTTAGTCGTTACCGAACTATCGCTTTCTGCTGTTTTAACACCTTCTGGTATCATTGGTTGATCGGAAACCAACAATAGTGCTCCGGTCGGGATTTTATTTGCAAAGCCCGTTGTAAAAATGGTTGCAGTTTCCATATCAACGGCCATCGCTCTTAAACTTTTAAGGTATTTTTTAAAGTCTTTGTCGTGCTCCCATACTCTTCTGTTCGTAGTGTAGCAAGTTCCTGTCCAATAATCTCTAGAATGATCTCTAATGGTTGTAGAAATTGCTTTTTGTAGTGCAAAAGAAGGCAATGCAGGTACTTCTGCTGGTAAATAATCATTCGAAGTTCCTTCCCCGCGAATAGCGGCAATTGGTAAAATTAAATCACCCAATTGGTTTTTCTTTTTCAATCCACCACATTTTCCTAAAAACAAAACTGCTTTTGGCGTAATGGCAGTTAATAAATCCATCATAGTTGCTGCTAGCGGACTACCCATTCCGAAATTGATAATGGTGATGCCACTGGCAGTACAGCTTTGCATGGGTTTATCCAAGCCCATAATAGGTGCGTTCTCATTCCACTCAGAAAACATAGTTAAATATTTGCTGAAATTGGTCAGTAATATGTATTTACCAAAATCTTCTAGCGGTCGGCCAGTGTAACGTGGAAGCCAATTTCTTACAATATCATCTTTAGATTTTAATCCAGATTTAACTGCGGTATCTACTTCTTTTATTTTCTTACCTTTTGATAAAATTTTTTCGTCTTTTTTGACATCCATTTCTTCATTCATAGGTATGCTCCTTTTTATAAATGTATTAATTTTTTTATGCTGCTTTCAGTTTCTTAAAGTCAGCCTTTTCAAATTTCTCTAGAGCATAAGCTAAATCAATATGCAGTTCCTTGACGTCGGTAGCAGAGGGGGTATCATACATGGCATCGAGCATAATGGCTTCACAAATGGATCTTAAACCACGGGCACCCAATTTATATTCCATTGCTTTGTCTACAATGAAATCTAATACATCATTTTCAAAAATTAACTTCACGTGTTCATACTCAAATAATTTTTCGTACTGGCGCATCAAAGAATTTTTAGGTTCAGTTAAAATATTCCGTAAAGCTTGTTTATCTAAAGGGTTTAAGTGAGTAAGTACAGGCACGCGACCAATCAATTCTGGAATTAAACCAAAAGCTTTTAAATCTTGCGGAGTGATATACTTATACAAGTTTTTTAAATCAAGTTCCGTATCATCTTTCTTAACTTTATAACCAACAGCTTGTGTGCGCAAACGATTGGCGATTTTACGTTCAATGCCATCAAATGCACCGCCACAAATAAATAAGATATTATTTGTATTTACGGCAATCATTTTCTGATCTGGATGCTTTCTTCCACCTTGTGGAGGTACGTTTACAATGGTGCCTTCTAATATTTTAAGCAAGGCTTGTTGTACACCTTCGCCACTTACATCCCTTGTAATCGATGGATTATCACTTTTACGGGCAACTTTATCTACCTCATCAATATAAACGATACCTCGCTCTGCAGACGCCACATCATAATCTGCCGCTTGCAATAAACGAGTTAAAATACTTTCAACATCTTCACCCACATAGCCCGCTTCAGTTAACACAGTAGCATCAACAATACAAAATGGAACGTGAAGGATTTTAGCAATTGTTTTCGCTAATAAAGTTTTTCCTGTTCCAGTTTCACCAACCAACATGATGTTAGATTTTTCAATCTCAACCTCGTCGTGGTCAATTTGTTGACTTAAACGCTTATAATGGTTGTATACAGCAACAGAAAGCACCTTTTTTGCATCATCCTGACCAATTACATATTGATCGATATGGGCTTTAATCTCGGCTGGTTTTAAAAGTGTAAATGATTCGTCAAAAGCTTTGGTTTTTTTGTTTCCTAACTCTTGAGCAAGTAAAACATTAGCCTGAGTTACACACTTATCACATATGTACGCATCCATACCCTCGATAAGCATTAATGTTTCTTGCTTTGGTGAGTTACAGAACGAACAACGAGAATCTTTATTTTGTTTAGCCATTTGTGAGTTATTTATTACTTCCTAGTACCTCATCAATCATACCAAACTCTTTGGCTTCATCTGCTTTCATCCAATAATCTCTGTCCGAGGCTTTCTCTACCCATTCGTAACTTTTACCTGAATGTGTAGAGATGATGTCATAAAGCTCTTTTTTTAATTTAAGCATTTCTCTTAGGTTAATCTCCATATCGGAAGCAACACCTTGCGAACCGCCAGATGGTTGGTGAATCATCACACGAGAGTGAGTAAGGGCTGCACGTTTTCCTTTTGCACCAGCTACCAATAACACAGCGCCCATAGAAGCAGCCATACCTGTGCAAATTGTTGCTACATCTGGCGTAATGTATTGCATGGTGTCGTAAATGCCTAAACCAGCATAAACTGAACCGCCTGGCGAATTAATGTAAATCTGAATATCACGTGTGGCATCGGCTGATTGTAAGAATAACAGCTGTGCCTGAATAATATTTGCATTTCCATCGTAGATTGCATCCCCTAAAAAGATGATACGATCCATCATTAAACGAGAAAAAACATCCATCTGAGCCACATTTAATTGGCGCTCTTCGATGATGTACGGAGTCATTGATTTAGGAGAATTATTGGTAGCGCCAATATAACGATCTACATTTAATCCGTTAATTCTGTGATGCTTAACAGCGTATTTTCTAAATTCGTCTTTGTTTAATTCCATATGTTTATTTTTTGCTTAGGGCATGAGGCTTGAAGCTACATGTTCCATATTGATTTTTGGTTAAAATATAATCTCCAAACTTAATATCAAAATATAAATTGAGTTTTAATATTAAATTACAATTGAATGTTGTTGATCAATAATTCAAATGTATAGAGATTTTAAATAGACAAATAGCATACCATTAGAAATTTAATGACAATATAGCATGTTTCACTGGATATGACCGGAGATTTACTAGAAATTTTGTACGACGTGACACCCTATAAAGGGCCCTTGTTACTTCAACTCCACAAACTTTGCATACCCAATTTCTTTTTGATCTAGGGTAGCAACCGATTTAATGTAATCGAAAACTTTTAGGGCCTTTACTTCATCAAAAATACGATTGGCATTTTCTTTCTCTTGCAAAAAAGTAGCCGTGTACTGCGCCAATTGATCTTCTGGCATAGGTTGCGGACTGTACATTCTAAATTGAGCGTCTAAACGTTGCTTTGCAGTTTCGAAAACATCTTTATAGTCGATTTTAATTTCATTGTCGTTAATGATTTTATTTTCGATTAAAGTCCATTTTAAATTTTTAGCAAAATCGTCATAACCTTGTGCCAATTCTTCATCCGTTAACTTCTCATTTGTCGCTTTTAACCATTTGCGTAAAAACGCATCAGGTAATTGCATTTTAGTTTGCGTAGTTAACTGCGTGTAGATGTCGTTTTGCAACTTACGATCTGCATCTTGCTGGAACATACCTTCAATTTCTTCGGTGATTTTAGCTTTAAAACCAGCCTCATCTGTGATTAAATCAGCTCCAAAAATTTTATCAAAAAATTCTTGATTTAAATCTGATTCTTCTAAACGGTTTACATTTTTAACGGTAACCTGAAATTTTGATTTTAATTCTTTCGCATCCTCTTCACCAATGTTCAATAATTTTGCAATTACGGTTTCATTGTTATCAAATGCCATTTGAACGTCTAATTCAAATACATCATCTTTCTTTAAACCAATCAAAGCTTTTAAAATCTTTTTATCAGTAACCAAATCAGTACGGATAGAACCTGTACTGGCAATACCACCTTCAAATATTGTTCCGTCTGGCGTAAGCTGTGCCATATCCGCATAAATTACATCACCTTCGGCAGAAACCTCGGGGTTAGTCATTTTACCATAACTTTTACGAATATTCTTAATACGAGCAGCCAAGGTTTCATCGTCTGCTTTAACATTATAAGCAGTAAATTTATCCTTTGAAGTGATTTCAACATCAACCGCAGGGGCTAAACCTAATTCGTAGTTAAATTCGAATTCATCGGTATTGTCCCACCTAAATTCTTTGTTATCATCAACCACCGGTAGGGGCTGACCAAGAACTTCAACTTTATTATCTGTTAAATGCTTCGTTAAAGTTTCACTCAATAGTGTATTAATCTCTTCTACTAAAATACTTTTGCCGTACATTCTTTTCATGTGGGCAATTGGAACCATTCCTTTGCGGAAACCTGGTAAATTTGCTTTTTTTGCTTGTTCTTTAAGCGCCTTTTCTACTCTTGGAGAATAATCTTCAGGTGCAATAGTGATTTTTACAATTGCATTTAAATCGTTTACTTTTTCCTGTGTAATGTTCATTTCCTATTTAGATATGAGTATTTAGATATGAGATTTGAAACAAATAACACATCGATATATGTTTAATTCTTTATTAATTTCTTTTTAAAATGAAGCCGTTCCAATTTAAAATCGGAACGGCTTCATATATTGTGCGGATGAAGGGACTCGAACCCCCACGCCGTGAAGCGCCAGATCCTAAGTCTGGTGCGGCTACCAATTACGCCACATCCGCAGTTAGGATTTAATTTGGATTGCAAAGATAGACTTTTGCATCAATTATCAAAAAGGAAAACGAATTTATTTGTAATAGTTTACATGAAAATTAATAACATTAATTAACTGCCTGAACCTTAATCCATTCTGCAATTACGTTCAAAACCTCTGGTGAAATAGTTTCTTCAATACTAAGGTATTCTGATACATCTCCAGTTTTTGCATTCTGAAACATATGATTTAAGTTCGGAAAAAGTATGGTTTTAGAATTTTTATTTCCTGCTTCCAGTAAGTATTTCTTAAAGCCGTTTAAATTTGTTTCAGCATTAACTTGAATGTCTTTTTCTCCGTTGATCGCTAATATTGGAATGGTTAATTTAGGCAATGTTAAAGACGGATCATAAGTCATAAAGTAACGCATCCATGGGAGGTAAAAACTTGCAGCAAGGTTGTTAACTAGCTTTTGATTATCTATTCCTTCAAAACCATTTCTTTTTAAGAAATCTTGTGGTTGTTGTGTAAGCCATCGCTTAAAACTTGTGTTAAATTCAACTTTTAGCTCTTCTTTAACTGGATATTTGTCCGAAAGTTTAATCATCATTACAGATAATGCAAGCAATCTTTTCTGATCATCTGCCGAGGCACCTGATTTTTTAAGTGCATCTGATTGTTGCCTTATTAATATATCAGATCCTTTCACACCAACTCCAGCCATACTTACTATAAATGCAACATCTTCTGATTTAATGGCAACCAAAGGCGCAATCATACCCCCTTCGCTATGACCAATTAAACCAATCTTCCTTTTATCTACTTGGGTTTTTGTTTTTAGATAATCAATTCCTACCAAAACATCATTTGCAAAATCTAATGAGGTTGCATTCATCACATCTCCTGTCGATTGCCCCACACCACGATCGTCAACTCGCAATACAGCAATTCCATTTCTACTTAAATAATCGGCAATCACCCAAAACGGTTGGTGTCCAAAAATAGTTTCATTCCTGTCTTCCTGTCCCGATCCCGTAATTAAGATAACCGCAGGAGCAGGTTTTTCAGATTTCGGTAAAGTTAAAGTAGCGCCATATTTAATTGATTTGTCTGAATTATAATAAATTAAATCTTCTGAAGTATAAGGGAATGGTGCTTTAGGTGTTTGTGGTCTTTTTAGTGGTTCATTATTCGCAATTTTAATCAAGGTCATTGGTAATTCTTGTCCGCGTTGCATCCATTTTCCAACAATCTCTGTTTTAGTAGCATTGAATTTACCTTTAAAACCACCTCCAATAACAGCAGAAATTGCCGTTAAACTATCACCTTTAATTTGCAAATCTGAAACCTTTAAGCCGAAAGCTCCTTGAGTTGGACTATCAAACTCAGCATTTTGCTTTTTTGTTAAACTATCGATTTTGATTTTTAAGTTGATAGGAATGCCTGAAACCTTACCTTCCCAAGTGGAATTTTGCGCTGCTATGGTAAAAGTAAGTAGTGAAAAAATAAATGTGAGACTTGATTTTAGGTTTTTCATTTTATATTTATCAATTAAGTAGTTGCTGAAATTCAAAAAAATATTGCACTGATTTTACCAGCCTGCTTCCATACCATGAGAACATTTCGCCATCTACCAACATTACTTTTACATTTGGCAGGGCGGATTTGATTTCTTCAATGTGCTTTGCTTTAAAAGGATAGGGTTCTGATGATAAAAAAACAAGTTCACAATTTTCTGTTTTCAGTTGTGAAAGTGTAATTTCCGGATATCTTGATTGCTTAATTACATTGGTTAACCCAATTTTCATTAAAATATCATCGATAAAGGTATCTTTGCCCGCAAATAAATAGGGGTCTTTCCAAATGATATATGCTACTCTTTTATTGATATTTTTACCTACAGCCAAGGTTTGTAGATCGGTAAAACCCGTATGTATGAGATGATTTAAATACGCTGCTTCAGGAGCTCGATCTACAAGTTCTCCGATTTCTGATATCGCACGCATCGAGTCTTCCAAATTCGAAATATCACTCATCCAAACAGGGAATTCTTTCATCAGCAATTCAATCTCACTTCTTGTGTTTTCCTCTTTATTACCAATAATTAAATCAGGATTTAATTCTCTAATCGCCTCTATTTTGAGCCTTTTAGTGCCGCCAACTTTTGTGCAAGCAGCAAATTTTTCAATCGGATGAATGCAGAATTTTGTGATTCCTATTACTTCTTCATTTAAACCCAAATCAAACAAAAGCTCACTTTGAGAGGGAACGATGGAAATGATTCGCTTTGGTGGATAGTTGAAGGTAACTGCTCTCCCCAATTGATCTATAAAAGTTTTTTGCATTAATCGGCCAAGCTATCCACTACAATTTTAATTTCATGATCTCCAACAACAATGATTCGCTCTTTATATAAGCCACCAATTGCTTTTTTGAATGCGCTTTTACTAATTTGAAAACGTTCATAAATCTCGTCCGGTGTACTTTTATCGCCCAGCTCAATTTTGCCTCCATTTTCTCGTAATTCTTTTAACAGCACGTCTTTTGTGTCGAGAATATGGCTGTAGCCCAAAGGCTGTAAACTTAAATCAATTTTTCCTTCAATACGTATTTTCTTTATCCATCCTTTACGCTGTTCGCCGACTTTTAAATTTGAAAACAGCTCATTGTGATAAAGTAAGCCAATATACCTGTTGTTAATGATGGCATTAAACCCGAGGTCGGTTTTTTCACTGATCAATAAACTTACCTCGTCGCCTTCATCAATTTCAAAATCTTCTTCTTCAATAAAGCGATCTAATCTAGATGAGGCCAGCATCCGCTGATTACTTTCGTCCAAATACAGATAAACTACATAACCCTCTGCGGTATGCATAGGTCTTTTTTGCTCACGAGTTGGAACATATACATCTTTTCCAATTCCTAAATCTAAAAATGCCCCATCATCATTCGCATCAACTATTGTTAAATAGGCAAAATCACCCACCTCAGCTAATGCTCGCTTTGTAGTGGCAATGGTTTGCCCGTCTTTATTTACGAATACGAAAACATTAATGTTATCTCCAATTTCGATGTTGGCCGGAACATCACTATAAGGCAATAAAATTTCTCTATTTCCATCCGACAAACTTAGGCCATCACTGTTTTTTGCCGCTATTTTTAAATCGTTATATTTTCCTACTGCTATCATATTTGCATTCGTATTATTCTGCAAAGCTACGCAAAGTTTAGTAGGATGATGTGGTGTGTTACGCAAATTGAAAGGCAATAGTTATATTCTTGCTGGTTTTATGAATATGCAAACTATACACTTATTAATTTGTTTTTAAAAGTATAAACAAATATAAATCGTCATGAAAAAAGATCAGCAATATATTGAACATGAAATTAATGCCCCAGTTAGTTCAAGTCAGTCATTTGATGAACCAAAAAGTGCACACTCAACTCCAGTTACAGAGAAATACGTTAAAAAACGGAAGGCAAAAGCAGAAAAGCAAACCAATGATGAGCATAAAACTGGCACGTTATTAAATATATAATTTTATAATTTGATATCACTTGAACTTCTACTCGGTTCATAATGTAATTCTGGCGGTAGCCAATACAATAAAATCACTAAAGCATACCTGTAATTAAAAGGAGAAAATAAGATTAACTGGATTAATAAAGTGGATTGTCCATTAAAAAAACTGAAAATATAATTCATAATATAGCCTTCTGGTAGTGTCTAAAACACCAATTATGAAGGTACTGCGTGAAGCATTATGTGCGGGATTCATTTACTACCGCTTTATGCTCAACGCCAAGCGCAATTATTTTTTGTGGAAATTTATCCCTGTACGATAAAATCATGCCCATGATGTAATCATTGGATGGATAGGGGGTAATGGCAGATTTTAAGGCATCTAAATCAATAATATCTATATGATCTGATAGATATCCCATTCCATAAAATTTACCTTTTTCTACCCAGAGGCAACTTTTTTCGTCATGCTCTCTTCCATCGTCAATTAAAGCAAATGATGGAAGCAAATCTTGTAATTGCTTCATAGCTCGCTTTACTCTAAAATTGTAAAGAGCAGTACTTTCTTCACCCAAGCAAGCCCCTTGGCAAGTCCCATTCGCATAACCACTACAAGCTAATTTTGGGGTTTGAATAAAACACAGTTTTTCACAGAGGCAATGATCTGAAACGATTGTTCTTAATAATTGATGCCCTTCTAGTAAATGGTTAAAACTATATAAAACGGTTCCATTTTTACGATACTTATCAATGCCTAAACGGATATATCCATTTTGATCTTCGAAATGATAAAGTGAATATTTTTGCTCGAATCGTTTCATTGCCCGATTGTTTTCTGGCCAAAGCTTTTTAATTTCTGCAGCTTCTAAAATCAAGGCCATCAATTCGGTACCACAGGTCTGATAATCGATATGATGAATATTTTTTAAAAAGTTTTGTCGCTGTAGGCTGATGCTATGCCCTGTAAAATGTGTAGATACTCTCCTTTTAAGTTGCTTTGCTTTGCCTACATAAATTACTTTACCCTTTTCATCTTTGAAATAATAAACCCCTGGTGTATCGGGTAGCTTATCAACTTCTGTTTTGTGTAAATTTGGAGGTAGCGTTTGCTCTTTTGAACTACGCTTTAACGTATCTGTTATTAATCCCTCCTTATCTTTCTCAATCAACATCCCCAATATAATGGCAGTAGCACTCGCATCGCCATCAGCACGGTGCCTATTGGATATAGGAACAGCTAGTGAAGTACAAAGTTTACCTAAGCTATAAGATGAAAACCCTGGAAATATTTTTCGACTTAGCCTTACCGTACATAGTTTTTTGCAATTTAAAGTATATCCACAAGCATCTAAGTGATGTTTAACAAAAGAATAATCAAAGTTTACATTGTGGGCTACGAAAATTTTATCGTGTAATAAAGTGTAAATTTCTGAAGCCACATCTCTAAAATGGGGCGCTCCAGCCACCATTTCGTTGTTAATTCCTGTTAAGGCTTGTATATAAATAGGAATAGCCTGATGTGGATTAATTAAAGTTTGGTAACGATAGATTAGTTCTTTTCCATCATGAACGAGGATGGCAATTTCGGTAATACCATGCTGTGCGGCATAGCCTCCTGTGGTTTCGATATCTACAACTGCGTATAACATGTTTCGTTTAGGGAAACAAATATACTAAAAATATTAGTAATTAAAATATTATGTTAGTTCTACTCTTCCATAAATTTAGCTTTTGGATTAATCTACTATGGCAATTACAATATGAGAAGCGAAAATCTATTTTTTTTTCTACCTTATACAATAATCTTCAAAATAGCACGTATTATATATGAGAGCGTTAATTTAGATATCGGGGGTAGAACTTAAGTTTTATCCTCGATTCTTTTTTTAAGGGGTTTTAAGTAAAAATAACTTAAAATAAACAAAAAGATTAATCCTAGCATCAATCCACCCATCGTATCACTAAACCAATGTGCACCTAAATAAACACGAGAAAATGCAATTGTTAACATAAAGAAGGCAGAAATGTATGTAATGATTTGTCTAGTTAAAGGCGGTATGCCATTCAATTGTCGCATTAGCACTATCATAAAACCAAAAAATACAATATACGACATTACGTGTCCACTTGGAAAGCTCTGAAATCGATTAATTTCTACTAAACGCACATAAAATTCTGTGGGTCGTGGTCTGTCGATTAGATTTTTAACGCCTAATATAACCAATCCCGACAAAAGGATAGAAAAAATAAAATAAGACTCACGTCTATACTTGAAAAGGAAAAATAGGAGTGCCACCAATACAACCATGATTAGTGAATAAGGCAATTCGCCCAATAGGCTAATGCCAAGCATAATTTTATCTAGTACATCTGAATGGTATTTTTGTACAAAAAGCGAAATGTTAAGATCGAAAGCAGGAACGGGATTCGCACTAACAAAAAAACCAAGTAATATAAATCCTGCAATTAATGAAATAATGAATAGAAGTATATAATAGCTTTTATTTTGCATCCTCATCTAGTTCTGAATTTTCTTTGGTATCCTTCATCAACACATATACCAATAAAGAAACAAAAATACATAAGCTAATGTACCAATAATAATAATTTTCGTGTTGTATATCTTTTAGCCATAGGGCGATGTATTCTGCTGTTCCACCAAAAATAGCCACAGTTAAGGCATAAGGTAAACCAACACCTAGTGCCCTAATTTGTGCCGGAAAAAGCTCGGCTTTTACAATAGCGTTGATGCTGGTGTAGCCACTTACAATAATCAATGCAAACATTAACAGTAAAAAAGCCTGCAATTGAGAAGTGGTTTCACTTAATAAGGTAAGTAGTGGAACAGTACATATCGTACCAGCAAGACCGAAGCCAATTAATAAAGGGCGGCGACCAATTTTATCTGATAAAGCACCAAAAACAGGCTGTAAACACGCAAAAATGAATAAGGTAGCGAAAGACATTAATGTAGATTGTTCCTTGCTCATGTGCATAGTGTTCACTAAAAATTTCTGCATATAGGTGGTATAGGTATAAAATGCCAATGTACCACCAAGGGTTAATCCGATTACTGTAAGTACCGCTTTTGGATGTTTCAATAACTCTTTTAGTGTTCCTTTTCTATTGGAAGTATGGTTTTTTTGATTCTCAAAAGCTTTTGTTTCTTCTAGATTTTTTCGGAGGTAGAGTGCTACAATGGCTAGGATAGCCCCAAAAGCAAAAGGTACACGCCAACCCCAATCGTGTAATTGTGCATCACTAAGAAATAGCTTTTGCAAAGCGAGTTGAATGGCAAGGGCCAGTAATTGTCCACCAATTAACGTTACATACTGAAAACTCGAATAAAATCCACGTCTATTTTTGGTAGCCATTTCACTTAAATAGGTAGCCGATACGCCGTATTCGCCACCAACACTTAACCCTTGTAATAAGCGTGCGGTTAAAAGTACAATTGGAGCGATGATCCCAATTGCTTGATAAGTTGGTGTTAGGGCAATTAGTAAAGAGCCAAAAGACATTAAGAGTACAGAAAGCGTCATCGATTGTTTACGGCCCACACGATCAGCTAGGCGGCCAAAAATATATCCCCCCAATGGGCGCATTAAAAACCCCAACGCAAAAATGCCTGCTGTATTTAGCAATTGTGCGGTGGGGTTTTCTTTAGGGAAAAAGGAAGCCGAAAAATAAATGGCAAAAGCGGAGTAAGCATACCAATCGTACCACTCCACTAAGTTGCCAATTGAGCCACCAAAGATGGCTTTAAGGCGGTGAGTGGAGATTTTAGGGTTGGTATCCAAGTTCATTTAGCGCTAAGATAAGGGATAAAATGAAAGTGAAACCCATTAGCAATAAAATCAGCCTAGTATTTTCAAAATTGGCATATATTTTGTATTTTTGTTGTTCGATTAAATAAATATGGGGCCGTTTTGGATTTGACAGGGTGGCGCTAAGTATGTTAGCATGCAGTGCGTTGTACGGAGAGCACTTAAAAGAGAACGTTCAAAACAATAATTGGCGAAAATAACTACGCCTTAGCTGCTTAATTTAGAATTAAAT
>JACMOW010000049.1 GCA_014377775.1 Pedobacter sp.
GCAATTATTGCAGTTGGATATCGTGTAAATAGCCATAGAGCTACGCAATTCAGAATTTGGGCAACGCAAACTTTAAAAGAATTTATCATAAAAGGTTTTGTTTTAGATGATGGGCGATTAAAACAAGGCAAGAAATTTGGCAGAGATTATTTTGACGAACTCTTAGAACGCATCCGAGATATACGCTCAAGTGAAAGGCGGTTTTATCAAAAAATTACAGATATTTATGCGCTTGCAGCCGATTATAGTAATAACACCTCCATTACAAAAGATTTTTTTGCTACAGTTCAAAATAAATTGCATTGGGCTATCACAGGTAAAACAGCTGCCGAAACAATTTACAATGCTGCTGATGCAAGTCAGCTACACATGGGTTTAACCAATTGGAAACAGTCGCCAGATGGCAAAATACAAAAATCAGATGTTACCATTGCCAAAAATTATTTAAGTGAAAATCATATCCTGAAACTAAACCGAATTGTATCTGCTTATCTCGACTTAGCAGAAAGTAGAGCCGAAAGCGGAATTATAATGAATATGGAAGATTGGCAAAAATTCTTAAATCAATTTTTAGACCTATCAAACTCGCCTATTTTACAACACAAAGGCATAATTACTGCTATGGAAGCCCAATTAAAAGCAGAAACTGAATATGAAACTTACAAGATTGTTCAAGATCAATTGTTTGAAAGTGATTTTGACAAAGAAATAAAAAAAATGTTAGGTAAGCCCAAACATAAATGACATTTAACTATTTGACAGGAATAAAATGAAAATAAAAATTTTAATCTTCAGCATTTTTTTAACCCAACAAATCAATGCTCAATCGTACCAAAAAATTCATCGCAAAGCCATTTTGGTAGATAGTCATAACGACATTTTAATGAAGGCTGTAGATATCGGACTGGTTTTCGATAAAGATTTAAAAGGAAAAGCACATACCGATTTAGCGAGGTGGAAACAGGGTGGATTAGATGTTCAATTATTTTCAGTGTATTGTGATGGCGATGTAAAAAATCCGTATGCTTATGCCAATAGAGAAATGGATAGTCTTGATGCAATAGTGGCTCGTAATCCAGATAAGATGGTGAAAGTTGCTAATTACGCTGAACTGCTAAAGGCGGTAAAGCAACATAAAATTGCTGCTATGTTTGGCGTGGAAGGCGGTCACATGATAGCAGATGACCTCGATAAATTAGACGCAATTTACAAACGTGGCGCCAGATATTTAACCCTCACACATAATATTGCGCCTTCTTGGGCTACCAGTGCGGCTGATGAAACAAGCCAGTCAAAAATGCCTCACAAAGGGCTAACAGATTTTGGTCGTAAAGTGGTGCAGCGTATGAACCAACTTGGCATGCTGATAGATGTGAGCCATGCTGGCGATCAAACTTTTTGGGATGTGATTAAATTAACTACTAAACCAATCATCGCATCACACAGTTCAGTATATTCACTTGTGCCACATCGTCGTAATTTAAAAGATGAGCAAATAAAAGCGATTGCAAAAAATGGCGGTGTAATACAGGTAAATTTTAATCCTGGATTTATTGACAATAGTTTTGGCACTAAAGAAAATGCATTTCTAAAAAAAAACGCTTCGGAATATGACTCACTGCTTAAAAGTGGCATGGCCGAATTTTATGCAATGGATTCTTTGTATAAAAAATTTGCAGCAGAAACTAGCACAATGCGACCACCGCTGTCTATGCTTATTAACCATATCGAATATATCATAAAATTAGTGGGTGTAGATTATGTAGGATTGGGTTCAGATTTCGATGGCATTAATCTTACTCCGCAACAATTAGATGATGTTACAACTTATCCATTAATTACAAAAGCATTAGTAGAAAAAGGATACAGCAAACAGGATATAAACAAAATACTAGGAGGGAATTTTTTAAGAGTTTTGAAAGCCAACGAAGCTAATTAAAAAGCCCTTTTATTTTGGATTAGTAGCTAAAAGATCCTACTTTAGCCATAATCACTACAATAAAGCATAAAATGAGCGATTTTAATGATTTTAATAACGATCAAGTAGCTAAACTTCCCAAACATTTAAGACAGTTTATTGTTGAGCAGCACTATGAAAAATACACACCAATAGATCAAGCGGTTTGGAGGTATGTAATGCGCCAGAACTATAGTTATTTAAAATCAGTTGCTTATTACCCTTACATCAAAGGTTTACAACGCGCAGGGCTTAGTATCGAATACATCCCAAACCTGCAAACCATGAACGATAACCTTGGCAAAATTGGTTGGGGAGCAGTTACGGTTGATGGATTTATTCCGCCAGCTGCTTTTATGGAATATCAAGCTTACAGAGTGTTGGTTATTGCAGCAGATATCCGTCAGATTAACCATATCGAATACACGCCAGCGCCAGATATTATTCACGAAAGTGCTGGCCATGCACCTATAATTGCCGATACCGATTATAATAATTACTTAAGTTACTTCGGCTCTATTGGTGCAAAAGCCATGTTCTCGAGCAAGGATTTTGAATTGTATGAAGCCATTCGCAAGCTTTCGATCTTAAAAGAAGCCGTTAATGGTGATGAACAAGAAATCGCATTGGCGGAAAAGACACTTAGAAAGGTTGCCGATAATATGGGCGAGCCTTCAGAAATGGCCTTACTTGGCAGGTTACATTGGTGGACGGTTGAGTATGGCTTGATTGGAACCTTAGAAAATCCGAAAATTTATGGTGCAGGCCTATTATCGTCCATTGGCGAAAGCGCAACTTGCATGAACCCCGAAGTAAAAAAACTATGGTATAATTTAGATACCATAAATTATCAATACGATATTACCAAGCAACAACCACAGTTATTTGTAACCGAAACGTTCCAAAATTTAATCGATGTTTTAGAAGCTTTTGCCGATACTATGGCTTTTAGACGTGGTGGAACGGAAAGTATTTTAAAAGCAATTGAGTGCAAAAATGCAAGTACCGCAGTGTACAGCTCTGGCTTACAACTAACTGGTATTTTTACGGATGTTGGGATGAACCAAGCAGACGAACTTACCTTCATTAAAACAAAGGGTCCTTCTGCCCTAGCCTACAACGGAAAACAGTTACATGGTCACGGAAAAACCTATCATGCCGATGGTTTCTCATCGCCCGTTGGCAAATTAAAAGGCATAGAAAAGCCATTCGAAGCACATAGTTTAGACGAGCTTGAAACCGTAAACATCATTACCGGCAAAGCGGCCAATTTAACTTTCGAAAGTGGGATAAACGTGAGTGGTACTGTTAAAGAAATTACCATTCAAAACAATAATTTAATCCTTATCGCTTTCGAAAATTGTACGGTAAAAGAAAGTAATGGCAATATTTTATTTGATCCTGCATGGG
The DNA here is from genome assembly GCA_014377775.1 of Pedobacter sp. GTDB lineage: Bacteria > Bacteroidota > Bacteroidia > Sphingobacteriales > Sphingobacteriaceae > Pedobacter. Next base: position 3,368 of record JACMOW010000049.1, read on the forward strand.
GAACTTATGATATGGCTGTTGGCGAAAAAATAGTTTCAGTATTTAATGGCGCGGCCGATAAAGATGCCTACGAAGAAATTACTTTTGTAAGTAAAGCGCAAACGCACAAGGTAGATTATGATACAAAAACACAACAATTACATACTTTATATCAAAAGGTACGTTCGATTAGAGAAGAACAAACCGGCTATGATGAATTGGAAGCTATTTTTGGTGACTTAAAAACTTCGCATCGTAGCGACTGGTTATGTGCATTAGAAATTTTAGAAATTGTGTATCATCAGAAAGTAAATCCAGTTTTTGAAAAAGAATTACGCATTTATTTAGAGATGAAAGCGGCAAATGAACCAGACCATGC
>JACMOW010000008.1 GCA_014377775.1 Pedobacter sp.
GGGGTTTATAATCTTTTGTGCAAGTAGTTTTGGGGGCACTTTTGCGCTCGGGTGGCTTACTTCGGTAACGTTGCTTACAGCTACAGTTACTAATTTGGTCTTGTTGCCTGTGCTTATCATTTTAACAGCTAAAAAAAATCTGTAAGTAACGATTGAGATTTTCAGTGGTTAAAAATAAAATAGCGTTACAAATCTGACGACTGTATTTATTTTATGCGATGTAGTATTAGCGTACTTAAATAGGAGAGAATAAAGCAAAAAAATTTTCATTTAAACCTCAAAACAGTAGTTCTATCACAAAATTTTGTTTTATTTCTGCTGATGTACCTTATTTTCTATAAAATCCATCTCTAAACACAACTATAATAGATTATCGTGAAAACTTATTATCCACATTATTTTTTCTATAGTAAGTACAATTGTTTTATATAATTATCTTTTAGCTATTATAAAAAGCTGAATACAATAAGAATATTGCAACGAAAAAACATAGTATTTTTTTATATATTTCGAAATAGAGAAAAATACCTACCCCATTAAGCATTTCTACTTCTAAAATAGGGAAATACGCAGCATAACTACAAAAAAAGTTGTCTTTTATTTAACATTTAATAGCATTGTCCATTATATTTGACTCACTTAACCAAAATACAAAAATGAGAAAAATTATCCTGACCATGTTGGTTGCTATTGGCTTTATGCTAAATGCCGCAGCCCAAGACCGTACAATAACCGGTCGAATTTTAGATGATAAAGGAAGTCCGATATCAGGCGTTTCTATTACCTCTTCCGATGGGAAATTTGGCACACAATCAGATCAAGATGGTAACTATTCTTTGAAAGTGCCTGCCAATGTTAGAACATTAAATTTTTCGTATGTAAATTTTGAAACGATTAATAAAACTATAGGCAAATCAACTGTAATCAATACCTCGCTTAGTTCTGATAATAAAAAATTAGACGAGGTAGTAGTAGTAGCTTATGGGACGCAAAAAAAAGAAGCGATAACGGGTTCCGTTTCCAGAATTGGCGCAGAGGTACTGGAACAACGGTTAACGACAAATATATCGCAGGCTTTAGCGGGTGCAGCACCCGGTATAGCAGCAACGACAGGTAATGGACAGCCAGGAAGTGGTGCAGCATTGCGTATAAGAGGATTTGGTTCTGTTAATGCAAGTTCAGCGCCCTTATATGTGGTTGATGGATTCCCTTATGGAGGTGAAATCAGTGATATCAATACGAATGATGTAGAAAGTATAACACTTTTAAAAGATGCATCCTCTACTGCCCTTTACGGTGCAAGAGCGGCAAATGGGGTTGTACTTATTACAACAAAAAAAGGAAAAACTGTAAAACCTGAATTCAGGATTTTTACAAACTACGGTTTATCTAAGCGAGGTCTACAGGATTATGAAACTGTAGGGACTTTCGATTATTACCCATTAATGTGGCAGGCATTAAAAAATGGATTAAAGTATCCGGTATCGGGTATAGCCCAAACTGATGCAGTTGCATCAGCTAATGCTTCCAATACTATTGCAGCACAATTAATTTATAATCCTTTTAATGTACCCAACAACCAAATTGTAGGTGTTGATGGACAAATGAATCCCAAGGCCGAATTGTTGTACAACGATTTTAATTGGTTTAGTGGCATAGAAAGAACAGGACCGAGAAAAGAGGTGGGATTTAGTGTATCTTCTAAAGTAAACAAGTCAGATTATACTTTTTCGCTTAACTATTTAAAAGATGAAGGTTTTGTTATAAGATCAGATTTTCAAAGAGTGAATGGTCGTATTTCTGTTAACTCTCAAATAAACAATTGGTTAAAATCAGGGGTAAATGTAACTGCGAATTTTGTAAACGCTAATCAAGCAGCTGGAGATGGATCCAACACTTTTATTAATCCATTTGTTTTTGCTAGGGGAATTGCTCCCATTTATCCTGTGAGAGCATTTACAACCACTGGAGCACCGATTCTGGATGCATTTGGTCAGCAATTTTATGATTATGGAATTCACCCAGGCGCGGTAAACAGGCCATCAGGAGGTTCTCCAGGTCGTCACATTTTATATGAGACTTTACTTAATGAAAGTGTGCAAAGAAGAAATAGTATTATAGCAAGA
>JACMOW010000288.1 GCA_014377775.1 Pedobacter sp.
AACGGTGGGATTAAGGGAAGCTTGATTTTTAGCTCATGGAAGAATAATGCACGCGGAATAGCGCTAAAAAACTATTATTTTACCACAGAAGGATTCTTAAATCCAATAACAAATATTAAAGATGAGAACCATAATCAAATCGGCGTAATTACCTATAACCATTGGAAACTAAAGGCAACAATAAACTTTAAAGATTTGGATCATGCTTCATGGGAATATACCAACAGCTGGCTTTCCCAATGGGCCATTACCAATCATCGAGACAAACGAATTCAGTACCATTCAGCTACTGCTGTAGGTACCGTTCATACGGATAACGATGATGAGTTATTGTTACTTAGTGGCTTGTATATCAGAGAATTTTTTTCAAGAGCAATTATCCTCACTATCATAGTCATCTTTATACCTATCTTAATTCGGTCTTGCTAAAAATGACTTACTCCCCCGCTCACCACTAATTTCATAGCGTCAGCGGCACTCATGTTTAATGGCCTAATTTTGTCTTTACTCACCACATAAACTTGTCCGGCAAAAGAATAAGAAAAGGGAAAATATACAATGGCGTCACCCGGCAAGTTTAGTTTTGTTAAGTCGTTTTGCGTTAAAAATCCTATTCTTTTCATTCCACCTCCTGCATCTACTAACACAGGGTGATTAAACTTTTTCTCATCCCCAACAAAGGCCTCCGTTAAATCTTTAATAGAAGAAAATATAAAATTCAAAAGCGGTAAACGGTTCATTATCCGTTTAAACCAACTATACATCGGTTCAGTTACAAAATTGGTTACAAAAATACCTGCGATTAGAATAATAGTTAGCACCAAACCTAATCCCAAACCAGGAATGTTTCTGTTCGCTCCGGTTTTAGGATCAACACCTAAAATGTTATTAATGTTTAACCAACTATCGACAGTAGTTACTGCCCAAACCACGATAAAAACACTCAATGCAACAGGTAAAACAATTAATAACCCTTTAATGAGGTAATTCAGAAGTGCCTTTCCAATTCTATTCATGCTGTAAAATTAGAGTTATTTTAGTTAATTGTTTAGTTGGTTAATCTTTTAATTAATAATCCTATCCTACTCGTAGAAATAAACCCTTTTAACGCGTTGAGAAATATTTGTTAATATTTCATAAGGGATGGTATCAATTTGCTTTGCTAAATGAACAATGCTATGCTGATGGTCAAATACAATAACTTCATCACCAGTTTTAACGTCTAAACCAGTTGTGTCAAGCATACACATATCCATACATACTGCACCAATAGTAGACGCTAGTTTCCCGTTGATTACCATTTTACCGACGCCATTACCAAATTTTCGATTATATCCATCCGCATAGCCAATTTTTACCGTAGCAATTTTTCCACCAGAAGGCAAAACACCTAAACGACCGTAGCCAACTGTTTCTCCAGCCTTAATATTTTTAACCTGGCTAACCGTTGTTTTTAATACGGCCACCGTTTGCAGACCTTTGTTTTGAGCTAAGGCTCCATCAAAGCCGTATAAACCAATTCCGACACGAACCATATCGAATTGTGCCTGCGGCCAACGGGTGATGCCAGAGGTGTTTAAAACATGCCTCAAAGGCGGATATTTTAAATGTCTAGAAATTTTAGCGTATAATGAAGAAAATTCTGTGATTTGAGCGTTTGTGAATTCATCATGCTTCGCTTGTTCACTTGCCACTAAATGAGTGAAAATCGTTTCTACTTTTATTTTATTTGTTTTATGCAATAGTTCAAGTAGTTGAGGAAGATCATCCCTTTCAAAACCTAGCCGATGCATTCCAGTATCCAATTTAATATGGACTTTAAAGTCAGTTTCCTTTTCAGGCAAAAAATTAATAAAGCTTTTTAAGATATTGATACTATAAATTTCGGGTTCTAGTTTGTATTTAATTATTGCTTCAAAAGCCGAAAATTCAGGGCTCATCACCATAATGGGTAAAGCGATTCCTGCTTTTCGTAAAGCAATACCTTCGTCAGCATAAGCCACTGCTAAATAATCCACTTTTTGGTATTGTAGCACATTAGCAATTTCAAAACTCCCGCTTCCATACGAAAAAGCTTTAACCATGGCCATAGTTTTAACGCCAGAGTTTAACTTATTTCGATAAAACTGCAGATTTTCGGCTAGCGCATTCAAGTTGATTTCCAGTATAGTTTCGTGAATTTTTAATGTTAGTAATTTTGTAATCCGTTCAAATTCAAAACGCCTTGCGCCTTTAATTAAAATGGTTTCATTGGCAAAATTAACGGATAACAAGCTATCCATGAACGCTTGTGTACTTTGGTAAAATGAAGTCTCCATCGTAAACAGATTAGCCATTGATGAAAGTTTTGTTCCGACGCCAATTAATCGATTTACCTGCTTTTGTTGCAACAATGCTGCTATTTCGGCATATAGTTCTTCATCCCTTTTACCCGTTTCGTATAAATCGGATAAAATAAGTGTCTTTTTAGGGTGTTGATTTTGAAGATTCAAAAAATCAAGTGCAATGGCCAAAGACGAAATATCTGCACTATACGAATCATCAATTATTGAGCAATTATCTATTCCATTAATTAACGCTAAACGCATACTTACGCGCGTTAGTTTAGCTAAGCGCAATTCTGCTGCTTCAGGTGTATAACCCAGTGATAATAATGTTGCCCAACAAATAATTCCATTCTCTACCGCAGCTTTATCATTAAAAGGAATTAAACATTTAATTTTTTTTTGTTTATAAATGGCTTCGATATTTGTCTTTTCGCCTGTATTTTCGATAGCTGTTATTTGTAAATCTGAGGGTACTTTTGTACTCCACGAAAATTTTTGCTTACCAGGTAATTCTGCCAACGCTATTCCCCCCGTATAATCGGGCGAATAAATAAGCACTTCCACATTGGTAAAAAGTTTTAACTTTTCGATTAATTTTTCAGTTTTTGAATTAAATCCTTCAGCATGTGCTTCTCCTATGTTAGTTAAAATACCTATAGTAGGTTTAATTA
>JACMOW010000289.1 GCA_014377775.1 Pedobacter sp.
AACTTAGTAAAAATATTTTCCAATAAATCATCCGTAGTAACCTGCCCTGTAATCTCGCCTAAATAATGTAATGCCTGCTTTATATCCATCGCTAAAAAATCAGAAGTAACCGGATTATCGATATTGTCCATTACCCTTAATAAAGCATTTTTCGCTTGAGTTAAAGCCTCTACATGGCGTATATTGGTAACTAATGTTTCGGCAGTGTTAACATGATGCAAATTTATTTTATCTAATAAAATGTCTTTTAACTCATCAACCCCTTGCTTTTCGCGAGCCGAAATAAAATGTACTTCTAAAGCGGCGAATTCTTCACGCTGTTGCGGTGTTAATAAATCGGCTTTATTAAGTAAAATTAAGTAAGGAACTTCTGCCCGCTGTAAACCAAAAATTTGTTCTTCAAGTTCAACAATACTTTGCAAAGCATCGGCCATATAAATAATCAGTTTAGCCTGTTTCATTTTTTCCAAGGTTCGCTCCACTCCTTTAGCTTCAATAATATCAGCTGTATCTCGAATACCAGCAGTATCAATAAAACGGAAAACAACACCATTAATATTCAATTCATCTTCAATGGTATCGCGCGTAGTACCCGCTATGTCTGATACAATAGCCCGTTCCTCATTTAATAAGGCATTTAACAACGTTGATTTACCTACATTTGGCTTACCAGCAATTACAACCGGTACACCGTTTTTAATCACATTACCAACTTCAAAGGAAGATATGAGAAGTGAAATATGAGAAATGAGACGTGAAACCAGCGCCCTCAACTGATCACGATTGGCAAACGCTACATCTTCTTCGGCAAAATCTAGCTCTAGCTCTATCATCGAAGCAAAATGTATCAATTGCTCACGCAAGTTTTTTAACTCGTTTGAAAATCCGCCACGCATTTGTTGCAAAGCCACATCGTGTGAGGCTTTACTATCAGAAGCAATTAAATCGGCCACAGCCTCAGCCTGACTTAAATCGAGTGCCCCATTTAAAAATGCACGTAAAGTAAACTCGCCCGGCTTAGCTGCCCTTGCTCCTTTACTAATCAACAAATTCATGATTTGCTGAATAATGTAGTTAGAACCATGGCATGAAATTTCGACCACATTTTCTTTTGTATACGATTTTGGTTCCACAAATAAACCAACAACTACCTCATCAACAATATGTTTATTATTTTTAACTAAACCAAAATGTAAAGTATGCGAAGCCTGCTCTTCCAAGTTTTTACCTGCAAACACCTCATTTACCAGCGATATTGCATGAGGGCCCGATAAACGGATTACACCAATAGCGCCACTGCCGGGCGGAGTTGATAAAGCTATGATAGTATCTTCCATTTGTGTTGCAGGTTATGAGTTACTGGCTGGGGTATTTAAACTAAAAAACAAAAATAAGGTTTTTTATTAAAGCAGTTGTAATCCGGTTAATGAAAGGCAGACTAGTCGCTCTAACACTTCAGACTATTGTTAGACTTTGCTCAGCTATTTTACACCCTAAGTCGATTAAAAGACAGACCAAAGTCGCTTAAAAGGCAAATGAATCATCCAGCCAGATAAAATCAATTACTTATTGAGTATACACAAACAAATTCCCTAATTTAGCGTTTATTGCTAATAACTAATCAGAACATGACCAATCAGCTACCTTTAACCGTAAAACGATCGATAGAATTATTAGGCATTGCCCTTTTAGTAACGCTATTGGTTATAGGAAGAGATATTATTATGCCGATTTTAATGGCTTTTTTTATCAGCATTATGTTATTACCTATTTATCGCTTTCTGATTAGGAAAAAATTTCCCGAAACCTTAGCTATTATTCTACCAATTTTGGTGGTGCTTATATTTATAGCGAGTATTGTATGGTTTTTTTCGGCTCAAATTGGCATTTTAGCAAATGATTTTCCGCAGATTAAACAAAATGTAGGCAACCACTTGCAATCGCTGCAAGATTGGATCGGTAGCATTACTGGCATAGAAACCAGCAAACAAACTGCCTTTTTAAAAGCTAAAAGCGACGATATGCTAACCATGAGCGGCAAAGCAGCCAGTGGTGCAGCACTAACGCTGAGTGGTGTCTTTGTTTTCGTTGGCCTTTTACCGATTTACATTTATCTACTCTTATTTTATAAAGATATTTTATTGCGCTTTACCTTTATGTGGTTTAAAACAGAAGATCATCCTAAGGTTAAAGAAGTAGTGTACGAAACCGAATCGATCATCAAAAGCTATTTGGTAGGCTTACTCATTCAGGTAACCTACATGACCATTTTATTGGGAGGCATATTAATACTTATTGGTATCAAACATGCCTTACTAATTGGTGTAATTTTCGCTTTATTAAATCTTATCCCTTACGTAGGCGCCTTAATTGGTAACCTCATCGGGGTTTTGTTAACCCTTACTTCATCAACTGAGTTATGGCCAGTAATTACCGTTTTGTGCGTAATTGCAGTAGTTCAGTTTGTAGATAATAATATTTTAATGCCACGTATAGTGGGTTCTAAAGTAAAAATAAATGCCATGTTCGCTATTATAGGGGTAATAATAGGCGGAACTATTGCAGGCATTTCGGGAATGTTTTTATCGCTACCCGTTATAGCTGTATTGAAAATTATTTTCGACCGTTCAGCGCAGTTTAAACAATGGGGCGTTTTATTGGGTGATGAACGCCCTGCCAAAAGTCCGCTAACAGTGCCTCGTTTTAGAAAAGCTGCCGGATCAGAGACTAAGTCTGGAACCGTTAAGTAGTCCCTTCAACTTTACCCACACATTTTCTGCTAAAATTTTATCTCCTTCTGCAGTAGGATGTATGCCATCTGGCTGATTTAAACTCGGTACTCCTCCCACTTTATCCAATAAGAAAGGAATAAGTACCATGTTATTCTTTTCGGCCAACGCCGGAAACATATTTTTGAAATCGCTAGCATACGGATTACCCATATTAGGTGGCACTTGCATCCCAGCCAACACGAATTCAACATCTGGATATTTTGCCTTCACCTTATCGATAATAAATTGCAGATTTTTAGTGGTTTCAGTGACTTGAATACCTCGTAAACCATCATTAGCGCCCAATTCGAGTACAAAAATATGAACAGGCTGCTTCAACAGCCAATCAATACGACCCTTTCCGGCAGCGGAGGTTTCGCCGCTCAAACCAGCATTAATTACGTTATATGGTAGTTTTAATGAATCAATACGGTTTTGTATTAAGGCAGGATAGGCTTCTGAGGGATCCAAACCCAAACCTGCTGTTAAACTGGTGCCAAAAAATAAAATATTTTTAGCCGAGGCCGTAGATTGCGATTCGGTTGTAACGCCATCAGCCTTTTCTGTATTCCCCTTTTCGCCGCTACAGGCTGCAAAAACCATCAAGCAAAACACATATTTTCGTAACATATCTATTTTTATGGGTTCTAAATCTGAAAATCAATTATCTTTAACAACATTACAACACCGCAAATATACTTAATGGAAACCATACTCGAAGTAAAACAAGTTAGCAAAACCTACCAAAATGCGAACAATACCCTTACCGTATTGGATCAAATTAATTTATCCATTACCAAAGGTGAAACGGTAGCAATTACCGGACCATCGGGCAGTGGAAAAACCACTTTATTGGGCTTGTGTGCAGGCTTAGATGGCGCTAGTACAGGTTCGGTAGCCTTAAACGGTATTGCTTTTGAGGGGTTAAATGAAGACGAACGTGCTTCAATACGTAATCAATATGTAGGTTTCATTTTTCAAAACTTTCAACTCTTGCCTACTTTAACCGCCTTGGAAAACGTAATGGTACCTTTAGAATTAAGGGGAGCTAAAAATAGCAAATCAGTGGCATTAGATTTATTGGAGAAAGTAGGCCTAACCTCTCGTTCGCACCATTATCCGGTTCAACTTTCAGGCGGAGAACAGCAGCGTGTATCGTTGGCAAGGGCATTTTCTAATCAACCTGCCATTTTATTCGCCGACGAGCCTACAGGCAACCTAGACGCTGAAACGAGTGAAAAAATTATCAAACTATTGTTTAATTTAAATAAAGACGCCGGTACCACCTTGGTAATCGTTACGCACGATGCGGAATTAGCCGCACGCACCAACCGTATTGTTAAAATTAAAGGCGGAAGCATTATTGCCGACGAAAGGTTAATGCATGACTAATAAAATTAGTGTTTCTTGGCTATTTATAATGGCTTGGCGCGATAGCCGAAAAAATCGCTCTCGCTTGTTGTTATTTATTTCTTCTATCGTATTGGGTATTGCGGCATTGGTTGCTGTATATTCCTTTAAAGATAATCTACAGCGCGATATCGATCAGCAAGCGAAAGAATTAACAGGTGCCGATTTGGTGGTAGAGAGCAGAAGACCCGTTTCGCCTAAACTCTTAAAAAATTTAGCCGTAATGGGCAATGAACGTGCCCAAGAACGTACTTTTGCCTCGATGATTTATTTCATCAACAGCCAAGGCAGTAGATTGGTACAAATGAAGGCCCTAAATGGTGATTTTCCATTTTATGGTTCGATAGAAACTTCACCTTTGGCTGCTGCTAAAAGCTTTCAAAGTGGTCGCAATGCCCTGGTTGATAAAACATTAATGTTACAATTTGAGGCCAAACCTGGCGACTCAATTAAAGTGGGTGAACTTAATTTCGCCATTGCAGGAGTTTTGAACAAAGCACCCGGACAAACAGGAATTTCATCTTCTATTGCGCCAACAGTATATATTCCTCTAAAATATCTCGAAAAAACAGGATTAACTAAAATAGGTAGTCGAATTACCTACAAGTTTTATTATCAATACACCAATGCCGACTCTTTAGCGAAAGTGATTAAAACCTTATCGTTGCAAGCCGAAAAAGAAGGCTTTGATTTAACTACCGTTGAGTCGAAAAAAGAAGAAACTGGCCGTTCATTTAGAGATGTGAGCCGCTTTATGGCCTTGTCTGGCTTTATAGCTTTGTTATTGGGGTGTATTGGCGTGGGCAGCGCCATTCATGTGTACATCCAGGAAAAATTAGGCGCAATTGCCACTTTACGCTGTTTAGGGCTAAAAGCTAGAGGTGCTTTTTTAATATATGTCATCCAAATTTCTATTATCGGACTTATTGGGGCGGTTATTGGTGCCATTTTGGGTACGTTAGTTCAGTTTTTATTGCCTATTGTATTAAAAGACTTTTTACCGATTACCATTACCATGCAAATTTCGTGGGCGGCAATAGCTCAAGGCATTGCACTAGGTTTAATTATATCTATTCTATTTGCACTACCTTCGTTATTAGGGGTACGAAAAATTTCGCCCTTAAATGCCATCCGAGCTTCTTTCGAAAATACAAGCACAAAAAGAGATCCGCTAAAATGGTTAGTATATGCGCTTATGTTACTCTTTGTTTTAGGCTTTACCTATTTGCAAATGAAATCGATGGCGCAAACCATCGCATTTACAGGAGGCATTATAATTGCATTTTTACTTTTAGCTGCATTTTCAAAACTGCTCATGTATATGGTGCGTAAGCTAATGCCAACTTCCTTAAATTATTTATGGCGTCAGGGCTTTGCCAATTTGTATCGACCAAATAATCAAACCTTAATGCTTACAGTGGCCATAGGCTTATCTACCGCCTTCATTTGTACCTTATTTTTTGTACAGGGTATTTTAATGGATAGAGTTACCCTTTCTTCTAGTGAAAATCAGCCTAACATGCTGCTGTTTGACATTCAAAGCACACAAAAAGAGGGATTAAATGTCTTAACCAAATCGTACAACTTGCCATTAATGAACCAAGTGCCTATTATTACCATGCGCATTGAAGAAATTAACGGTAAAAAATTAGGTAAAGACAGTACTAACACCCGTGCCTTTAAAGGTGAAATTAGAGCCACCTATCAGGATACCTTAACCGCAGCCGAAAAAATAACAACCGGGGTATGGGCAGGGAAAGTAGCATCACCCAATGCACCAATTTATGTTTCGCTAGAAGAGCGCTATGCGCAAGGCATAAAGGTAAAAGTTAAGGACAAAATCGTGTTTAACGTACAAGGAATGCTTATTCCTACCATTGTAGGAAGCTTACGAGAAGTAAATTGGAGTAGGATGCAAACAAATTTTAGAGTGGTTTTTCCGGCTGGTGTATTGGAGTCGGCGCCTCAGTTTCATGTATTGATGACCAAAGTTCCTTCAAATGAAGTATCTGCAAAATATCAAGGCGCCGTTGTGCGCGCTTTCCCTAATGTTTCGGTAATCGATTTAGCTTTAGTATTACAGTTATTAGATGAGTTGTTGAATAAAATTGGCTTTGTAATTCGTTTCATGGCAGGATTTAGTATGGTTACGGGGTGGATTGTATTGCTATCGGCCGTTTGGACCAGTAAAAACCAACGCATTAAGGAAAGCATTTTATTGCGTACTCTAGGTGCCAGCAGCAAACAGATTTTAGCCATTAATGCCATCGAATATTTGTTTTTAGGTACTTTAGCTACTGCAGCAGGATTAATTTTAGCCTTAAGTAGCAGCTGGCTGTTGGCCCGTTTTAGCTTCGATGCTTCATTTGCACCGCCACTTATCCCTATTCTCTTGCTTTTTGCAGGTGTAGTACTATTGGTGGTCATCACAGGCTTGTGGAGTACAAGGAAGATTTTAAATCAGCCACCGCTAAAAATTTTAAGAACGGAGGGATAAGTTGGGTTATGAGTTGGGATGCGTAAAGAAGTAGTAGAAGAACTCATTAAAATAATACTTGCGAATTCACCTCCTATTTAATACATTTGCATCCCGCTAATCAGCAAATGCCCGGCTGGCGGAATTGGTAGACGCGCTGGTCTCAAACACCTGTGGGAAACCGTGCCGGTTCGACTCCGGCGCCGGGTACAAAACACGTGAGGTACGTATACCTTGCGTGTTTTTGTTTAAAAAAATTGCTATAGGAACCCTTGAACGAACTTTACCTATTTTAATTGTTAATACTGAAGTCATCGTCTAAAATGGCGTAATGAAAATTACCACCTATTTTCCTCTTAAGGGCAAAACTTTTCTGCCCAATCCTTCTCTCTGCATGCCACTTTTTTCCAACACCTTGATAGATGCTAAAAATCGGAGTAGTAATTTCTTAAAAT
>JACMOW010000290.1 GCA_014377775.1 Pedobacter sp.
AAATACATCTAATTTTTTCTGCCCTTCTCCTTGTATATTGATGGTTCCCGCATCACCCAAAATATCAACTAATCCTGCCTTATTTACCTCACGATTTACAATTTTTGAAGCGATACCAATATCTCTCAATAACCTAGAAAGCTCTCCCTTTGCATAAGAGAAATCGGCCTGTTTCTCGATGATGAATTGACCCAATGTTTTTATACCAGCCATAACTCCTTAGTGTACTTTTTACGTTATCTATTTCCTAATTCTATAACGGCTAAGGTATGTATTTTTTCTTCTGAAATGCAAAAACGAGTCAAAGTTCTTACTTTATGCCAACCCTGTTTTCCTGCAGCTCCGGGGTTAATATGCAAACATTTGATTTTTTTGTCGTATATAACTTTTAAAATATGAGAATGCCCACTAATAAACAACATCGGCGACTTAGTGTAAATTTCTTTCTTCACATCTGGGGCATAATGGTTGGGATAGCCGCCAATGTGGGTCATCCAAACATCAACATCTTCACAATTAAACCGCAAGTGCTCTGGATATTCGGCTCTGATAGCAGCATCGTCTATATTTCCATACACCCCTCTCAGGGGTTTAAAGCCTGCCAAGGGCGATGCAACATCTGCTCCAAAATCTCCAGCATGCCATATTTCATCACACTTTTCGAAGTGTTTAAAAACAGCATCATCTAAATAGCCATGAGTATCGGAAAGGAGGCCAATTGTCTTCATATCATTTAAAATGGGAGAGATAAAATCGAAAATGTGAAATTAAGATAAATAAATAGATTCTTAGTATCCCAAAAAGAAATCCTTCAGCAATTCCTCATAGTTACGCGTGTACACTTTCTCCGCTTCATAAATATAAAAATGTTTAATCTCCGCTTCATTTTTGAAACGGTTTAAACATACGATCCATCTAAACGCAGGTTTCGACTGATCTGAATGCAGCAAAATTTGTTTCGAAACGGATAAGCCATAGTGCTTCGTTTTCTTAATTAGCAATTCAGCTTGTTTAACTGGTAAGATAAACCAAAAACATCCCTTTGGCGCCAATAGCTCATCCACCTTAGTAATTATTTCCTCAAAAAATTGATCATTCGTATGACGTGCAATTCCTTTTTTCTCTTCCACACTGCGTAGGTCATTTATAAAATAAGGAGGGTTACTAATAATTAAATCGAATTTCCTAGCATTTCTGTAATGTTCAATGGCGATATTGCTAATTGATAAGCGATCACTAAAGGCAGAATTTTTAAAGTTTTTATCGGCAGTTGCTGATGCTTCCGAATCAATTTCTACAGCATGAATGTTTGCATTTTCAAAACGCTGGGCGAGCATCAATGCTATTACACCAGTACCCGTACCGATATCGAGTATATTTTCGCAATTTTCGCATTCGGCTAAAGCCCCTAATAATACCCCATCGGTATTAACCTTCATGGCGCATCCTGTTTGGTCGACCTCGAACTGCTTAAATTTGAAAATGCTCATATATAGCTTTAAAATTTGAATCCTAGCCTTACATGAAAAAAATGGATTGGTGCACAGTCCTAAACCCAGCCTTCAGTTGTAAACTTATTTTTTTTGAAATTTCTCGCTCAAACCCACCACTCAAGTCTACAAAAGTATCTGTATTGCCATTCTCATATTGATTATTGATATGACTGCTTCCAATCTTCAGTTCGAAAACAGGAAAAATACCATCGCTTGGTATCGAATATTCTAAATCTCCATAAACAGTATACCTATTAATACCTTCGTAATTTAAATAACCAACACCTAAACCAAGCATCAGCCGACTTTTATAACTTATGCCATTTACGAAACTTGCTTCTATACCGTTTGGACTTTCATCTAATTGATAGCCTCTCCAACCAGATCCTGGCTCTAATCTTATTGGTCTTGACCCGAAAAGATGGTAACCCGTTTCAAATCTCCCAGTATATTTAACTTGCGATTTAGAATGATTAAAAATATAAATAAATATAAGTAGCAGAATTAATCTTTTCACAATTAGCAAATTATTACATGAATTTTTCAAAAGTACCGAATATATTCCCCGCTATAAATGGCATTTTTAAAATTTTAACCTTAAATTTGTAAGCATGATTCACTTCTTCTTAAGCCAGTCCAATGCGGTTTTTGTTTTACAAACAGAACAAACACTTTCCTCAACTGATATTACAAAATTAGAATGGTTATTCGGTGGTGCTAAACTACAAAATGAAACCCTATTAAGCGGTTTTTTTGTTGGCCCACGTGCCGCAATGATTACCCCTTGGAGTACCAATGCAGTAGAAATTACCCAAAACATGGCGATTGAAGGGATCATTAGAATTGAAGAGTTTCAAAAAGTTGAAGCGGATTTTATGGCTTTCGACCCCATGCTATCTCAAAAATATAACGCGCTTGATCAAGCTATTTATACCATAGATATTAAACCAGCACCCATCCTCGAAATTACAGACATTGCAACGTATAACAAACAAGAAGGACTCTCGCTAAGCGACGAAGAAGTAGCTTATTTAAATACGTTGGCAACCAAATTAGAACGTCCATTAACAGACTCTGAAGTATTTGGTTTCTCTCAGGTTAATTCTGAGCACTGCAGACATAAAATATTTAATGGTAAGTTTGTAATTGACGGGGTAGAACAACCTACTTCTCTTTTTAAGCTCATCCGAAAAACTTCTGAAGAAAATCCAAACGATATTGTATCGGCTTATAAAGATAATGTAGCCTTTATTAAAGGTCCAACCGTTCAACAATTTGCACCAAAACGTGCCGATATACCCGATTATTACACCACTAGCGATTTCGAATCGGTAATCTCACTAAAAGCAGAAACCCATAATTTCCCAACCACAGTTGAGCCTTTTAACGGCGCAGCAACTGGGGCTGGAGGCGAAATTAGGGATAGACTTGCAGGCGGACAAGGCTCTTTACCCCTTGCGGGTACAGCAGTTTACATGACCTCCCTATCACGCTTAGAAGAAAATCGTCCTGATGGCAATCGGGATTGGGAAAAAGGCGTTAAAGAAAGACAATGGCTATATCAAACGCCAATGGACATCTTAATCAAGGCCTCTAATGGCGCAACCGATTTTGGTAATAAATTTGGTCAGCCTCTAATTACAGGCTCGGTATTAACTTTCGAACATAAAGAGAACGACAGAACGTTAGGTTACGACAAAGTAATTATGCTTGCAGGTGGTGTTGGATATGGTAAAGCTTCACAAGCGCTAAAACAAAAGCCAAAAGTAGGCGATAACATCGTAATTTTAGGTGGCGAAAACTATAGGATTGGAATGGGTGGCGCAGCAGTTTCATCGGCCGATACTGGCGCACATGGATCTGGCATTGAGCTAAATGCCATTCAAAGGTCTAATCCAGAAATGCAAAAAAGAGTGGCCAATGCCGTTCGTGGTATGGTAGAAAGCGAACATAACAGCATCATTTCGATCCACGATCATGGTGCAGGTGGACATTTAAATTGCCTATCCGAACTGGTAGAAGAAACGGGCGGAAAAATTAACTTAGATCAATTACCAGTAGGCGACCCTACCCTTTCGGCAAAAGAAATTATCGGAAACGAATCGCAAGAGCGAATGGGGTTGGTAATCAGTGAAGAACATACCGCTACCTTGCAAAAAATAGCTGATCGCGAACGCGCCCCAATGTATAACGTTGGGAAAGTAACGAATGATCATCTGTTTACTTTTCAATCTACCAAAACAGGTGCTAAACCAATGGATTTAGCGCTAGAAGACATGTTCGGCAGTTCGCCAAAGGTGGTAATGGATGATAAAAAAATAGACAGAAAATATGAATCTATTACCTACGAATCTACAAAATTAAACGACTATTTAGAACAAGTTTTACAATTAGAGGCTGTTGCCTGTAAAGACTGGTTAACCAATAAAGTAGACCGATGCGTGGGTGGCCGAGTGGCCAAACAACAATGTGTGGGTCCGTTACAACTGCCATTGAACAATTGCGGCGTAATGGCGCTAGATTTTAATGGAAAAGAAGGTATTGCAACTGCTATTGGCCACGCTCCAATTTCTGCCCTCATTGATGCGGCTGCAGGAAGCAGAATTGCAATTGCCGAATCATTATCAAACCTAGTTTGGGCACCTTTAAAAGATGGACTAAAAAGCGTATCGCTTTCTGCCAACTGGATGTGGGCTTGTAAAAATGAAGGCGAAGATGCACGTTTATACGAAGCGGTTAAAGCCTGTTCAGACTTTGCTATTGAACTAGGAATTAATATCCCAACAGGAAAAGATTCATTATCTATGAAGCAAAAATATGCGGATGGCGATGTAATTGCGCCAGGAACGGTAATTATTTCAGCCGGTGCTAACTGTAACGACATTACCAAAGTAGTAGAACCCGTGTTGCAAAAAGATGGTGATTCAATTTATTACATCAACCTTTCTAATGATAGCTATAAATTAGGTGGTTCATCTTTCGCCCAAATTTTAAATAGAATTGGCAGCGAAACGCCCGACGTGAAAGATGCAGCAGCGCTGAAAAGCACATTTAATACCTTACAAAAACTCATTAAAGAAGATAAAATACAAGCTGGGCACGACATTGGAAGTGGCGGATTAATTACCACACTTTTAGAAATGTGTTTTGCCGATCGCGATTTAGGCGCTACGCTTGATTTATCTGCTTTGGGCGAAACAGACAATATCAAGCTATTGTTTTCTGAAAACATTGGCCTAGTGTTTCAAGCAAAACTTGATGTGGAAACTGTATTTGAAAAAAATGGAATCAACGTTGTTAAAATAGGTGAAGTAAGCACATCAGCTACGCTGGATATAAAAAATAACTCGACTAATTTAAGTTTCGATATTGATCATCTACGTGATGTTTGGTTTAAAACTTCTTACCTATTAGATAAAAAACAAAGTGGCACAGTTAAAGCGAAAGAACGATTTGACAATTACAAAAGCCAAATTTTAAGCTATAATTTCCCATCAAATTTCGACGGAAAAAGACCGGTATTAGATACAAGAAAATCTCGCCCTAAAGCTGCAATTATTCGCGAAAAAGGTAGTAATTCTGAACGTGAGCTCGCAAATGCGATGTACTTGGCAGGTTTTGATGTAAAAGATGTACACATGACCGATTTAATTTCAGGAAGAGAAACCTTAGCCGACATCCAATTTATAGGTGCTGTTGGAGGCTTTTCAAATTCTGATGTATTGGGTTCGGCAAAAGGCTGGGCAGGTGCGTTTATGTATAACGAAAAAGCTAGAATTGCGCTAGAAAACTTTTTTAATCGTCCTGAAACACTTTCTGTAGGCGTTTGCAATGGTTGTCAGCTCTTTGTAGAACTAGGGCTGATCAATAAAAACCATGAAGAAAAACCAAAAATGCTCCATAACGAAAGTCGCAAGCACGAAAGTATTTTCACCTCATTAACGATATCCAAAAATAATTCGGTCATGCTTTCTAGCCTAGCTGGAAGCACTTTAGGCGTATGGGTATCACATGGTGAGGGTCGATTTAAACTACCTTACACCGAAGATAAATATAGTATTGTTGCCAAATATGCGTATGAGAACTACCCGGCAAACCCAAATGGCTCTGATTATAATACGGCTATGCTATGCGACGAAACGGGTCGCCATTTAGTGATGATGCCACATATTGAGCGATCGTTGTTTCAATGGAATTGGGCTAACTACGTTAAAGGCCGTAAAGATGAAGTAACACCGTGGATGGAGGCTTTTGTAAATGCTAGGAAATGGGTAGAGAAACATCAAATCTAACTTCTTTTCGCCATTTTTTACCATATTTTAAATCAAGGTATTTCGCCACTTCTGCATTGTAATGTTCGATGCATAAATTTATTGATGCTACACACCCCAAATCAAAATATTTTACTTTATATTTTTGTTCAAAAACTTCTTGCCCTTCTATATAAATGGATATAATTCCTCCTTGTATCATAAAGTTAACCTTACCATTATTTAGATCGGATTTAGCTTGAATAGTACTTTGCTCGCATTTCGAAATTTTAATTTCATGAATTGATGTAATTAAACAAATTAAAATCTTCATATTATAATTTCAATAATGATGCACCAAGTTTATCAAATCCATAAAAATTTATTTGTACTTTTACAACCCTAGAAATCGACAAAAAATTATAGAATCAAATACTAAACTAACAAGTGCCAATATGGGAAATTTTTATTTGAAAAGAGCATGTACAGCATAACAGGCTTTGTTGATAATACCCATACCCTTAGCGAAATTAATCTTAAAACCGCTTCAGAAACACTACAAAATCGAGGTGGTACAGGAAGTGGAATATTATTTGAGCAAAACAATTCATTTAGAATTGGTTTAGCCAATCAACAATACGCTACCATAGACTTAAATACCAATATTAATCAGCCCCTTACCTCGAGTTGTGGCCTATATACTGTATCACTAAACGGCACCATATATAATTACATCGAGCTTCGCGAAACCTTAATTAAATATGGCATTATCTTTAAAACCTTAACCGATACCGAAGTATTATTAGAGTGCTATAAAAAATGGGGGCATAGAATGTTCGAAAACCTAGATGGCTCCTTTTCATTTGCTTTACTCGATCGAAAGCTTAACCAATTGTTAATTTCTAGAGATCCAATAGGCACCAAACCATTATTTTATCATAAAAAAAAGGAGTTTTATGCATTTGCCTCCGAGATTAAAGCCTTACTAAGCTACCCAACAATTGATAAAAAGATCAATATAAACGCTATATCTACCTATTTTAGGTATGGTTATTTTGCCGGAAACGATACCATTTATCAAGATATATATCAGTTTAAAAAAGGGACAATCACGGTAATAGACTTACATAGTGGTAATAGTTATGACTCGCCAATCCTAATTCCATCAAAGCATACGGCCGAAGAACCAGCAAAAAATGAAAATGAGGTAATTGAACGGGTAGAAGAATTATTAACCGAATCAATACTTAAAAGAAATATTGCCGAAGTACCATCTGGCATTTTACTAAGTAGCGGATACGATAGCGCAACATTAGCTGCCATTCTACAAAAAAACCAGAGCAAACGGATTAAAACATTTACAGTTGGTTTCGAAAATAGCAAATTTAATGAGGCACCTAAGGCAAAAAAGATTGCATCGCATTTAAAAACAAAACATAAAGAACTTTACTTTACCCAAAAACACGCAGTTGAAATTTTAGAAAAGTTGCCGTCTATTTTTGAAGAACCCATTGGCGATAGTGGTGCCTTAACCTTTTTGTTTATTGCCCAAAGTGTACATCAAGAAGTTAAAATGCTTTTAGGGGCCGAAGGTGGCGATGTGTTATTTGGAGGATATAAATCATATGCAAAAGCGCTTAAAATAAATGCATTAACTCATCGTGTTCCTAGCTATTTAAAAAGCACATTCAACCTACTGTTAAATTTTGCACCCGCAAAAACACAAGAAGTAGTCAACTCTGATAATTTAATAACCAAGTATCAAGCGATTAATGCTTGTTTTACCCATCAGGAAATCCAAAAATTACTTAACAATTCTAATTATTATACAGTTAAGGCTAAAAAGGGAGAAAAAAATCTTAAAGACTTGATGGAATATGATTTTGAAAACTATTTACCTAATAGCCTCCTCTATAAAAGTGATAAATGCTTAATGTATTATGGAATCGACAATCGAGATGCCTTTTTAAAAGCTGATTTAGTTAGCTACTTATCAAAACTTGATAGCGATTGGTTTTTAAACAAGCACATGTTAAGTAATATTACACACAAATATGTACCAGAACAATTAATGGATTATGCAAAAAAAGGCTTCACGCTTCCTTTACCGTTGTGGCTAAAAACGTGTTTCAAAACTTACATAGAAAGTTATTTAAATGCAGATCAATTAAATAAACACCAACTTTTAAATGTAGCCGAAGTTTTACGAATTAAATCAGCATTTTATGCAAATAGTAATATCAACAATGCGAAAAAAATATGGCTCTTGCTACAATTTCAGATGTGGCATGAGAAATGGGGATAAAAAAGAGCAAAGATTATAAACTAAGTACATACCCTATCGGCATACTATACCGCACTCGCACCGCTTGGTTATTTTGCAAACCTGCTTTCCATTTGGGCGACTTTTTAATTACCCGAACTGCTTCTTCATCACATCCATAGCCAATGCCTTTAACCACGTTTACATCTGTGATAGATCCATTCTTTTCGACTACAAAATTTAAGTACACCTTACCTTGTACCCCACTCTCTTGAGCTGGATAAGGATATTTTAGATTTTTCTGTATAAATTTTGCCCAAGCAGCCATCCCCCCCGGAAATTCAGGATATGATTCTACTCCTGCAGCATTATAGATTTCGTCGCCATTTCCTGCTGGAGCAACATCTCCATTACCAGAATATGAGCTTGCAGGCAAATGCACATTTCCTTTGCTCGCAATTCCTTCTTGAGCAACACTCGCAATTGCTACGTTATTTATTTCTTCGGTAGTGGGTGGATCAGCAACCTCTTTATTAACCACTACAATATTTGCACTAAAGTTTACAGTTTTCACCTTTTCTTGTTTAAGCTCAGCTTTTGGCAACTCCTTTTTCAATTCCTCTTTCTTCGGTTCCTTCCTTTTTAACGCATAAATAGGATCCTTAATCATAATGATAACATCTACTTGGGTATCTGGGATCGCTGTTGGAAAAATTTTATCATAAATAGCAGGTCCAACAAAAAGTAAGATAAATACTGGGGCGGCAATAAATAATGATTTTAATAGAATACCAGCCGATTGTAATCTAAGTACATAAGCACCATAATTTTTATTTCTGTTACTAAATACAACATCGAGCCACTCGTTGCCGTATAAATTTGAGTTGTTTAGCATATCGGTATGGATTATTTTTTAACTATGATGTTAGTTTTTTCAAATTCCATAAAATGAATGAAAATTTATTTTTTTTACGCAACCAATATCTACCCCAGATAATATCTATTTTAAATAAAAAATTATGTTTTAGATTAAATTTTAGTTAAATCACAACAAATGATCATAATTTTCTGATTTTTTCACCATTTTACAGCATATTTATTTAAAAAATAGAAATAAAATCATATTTTTGGTTATAAATTAAACAAAATAATGAAACCAACTTGAGTAATTAATTACTAAAAACATTAAATATGCTCATGATAGCTTCATAACCGATAAAAACAATTATAAAATAATGAAAAGTCTAAGAACAATTGCGCTAAAAGAGGCTCAAGGAAGAATTTCTCCAGAAGTTAAAGCCCCATCAACTAAGATTTCTGATTTTTTCGGATCGAATGTTTTTGATAAGAAAAAGATGAAAGACTTCTTATCTAAAGAAGTTTATGAAAAATTAATCTCTAGCATTGGTCAGGGAGAATTAATTAATCAAGAAGATGCTAACCAAATTGCTTCAGCAATGAAAATTTGGGCAATGGGCAAAGGCGCAACACATTATACACATTGGTTTCAACCTTTAACAGGTTCGACTGCAGAAAAACATGATTCGTTTTTTGAGCCTAGTGGCGATGGTGCAATTGAGAAATTTGCAGGAAGTGCATTGGTTCAGCAAGAACCAGATGCATCAAGCTTCCCTAATGGAGGTATTCGTAATACCTTTGAAGCACGTGGTTACACCGCTTGGGATCCCTCATCACCAGCATTTATCATGGAAAGTGCCGCTGGTAAAACACTTTGTATCCCAACTGTATTTGTAGCCTACACAGGTGAAGCATTGGATTATAAGGCACCTTTATTAAAAGCCTTAGCCGCATTAGACAAAGCTGCAGTTGATGTTTGCCAGTATTTCGATAAAGGCATCACCAAAGTAAACGCATCATTAGGTATTGAGCAAGAATATTTCTTAGTAGACCTTGCATTATTTAATGCACGTCCGGATTTAGCTTTAACGGGCCGTACCTTATTCGGACATATATCTGCAAAAGGCCAGCAATTAGAAGATCATTATTTCGGATCTATTCCTGAGCGTGTTTTTGCTTACATGGTAGATTTCGAAAATGAGTCCTTAAAATTAGGCATCCCCTTAAAAACTCGTCACAATGAGGTAGCGCCATCTCAATTTGAGTGTGCTCCTATTTATGAAGAAATCAACTTAGCGATTGATCATAATCAATTGCTAATGGATGTGATGGAGAAAGTTGCTCGCCGTCATAACTTTAAAGTGTTATTACACGAAAAACCTTACGCTGGAATTAACGGATCAGGTAAACACAATAACTGGTCGTTAATTACCGACACTGGCAAAAATTTATTAGCGCCAGGTAAAACACCTAAAAATAACTTAATGTTTCTTGCTTTCTTTGTGAATACAATTAAAGCAGTACACGAACATGCTGATTTGTTGAGAGCAAGTATCACATCTGTAAGTAACGATCATCGTTTAGGTGCAAATGAGGCTCCACCCGCAATTATATCCATCTTCTTAGGGCAGCAGTTAGATGAGATTTTAGAAGAAATCGAGCATTCTCGTCTAAGTAAAAAAATTAAAGAAGACAATGGTCTATGGTTAGGTATTCCTAAAATTCCACAAATTTTGTTGGACAATACTGATCGTAACCGTACTTCTCCCTTCGCATTTACAGGTAATAAATTCGAATTAAGAGCGGTTGGATCTTCAGCAAATTCATCAGCACCCATGACCGTTTTAAATGCCATTGTTGCCGATCAATTGACTAAATTTAAAATTGATGTAGATAAACTAATCAAAAAAGGCGATAAAAAAGACGTTGCTTTGTTAACAGTTATCAAAAAATACATCAAAGAATCAAAAGATATCCGTTTCGAAGGAAATGGTTATAGTCAAGAATGGGCAGATGAAGCAGAAAAACGTGGTTTATCAAACATTAAAACTACACCAAAAGCTTTAGATGCTTATGTAAGTGATAAAACTACTGAGTTATTTACCAAAACAAATATCTTCAGTAAACGCGAATTACATGCTCGTCATGAAATTCTACTAGAAAGTTTCTACAAAAAATTACAAATAGAAGCGCGTGTAATGGGCGAAGTAACCAATAGCCAAATCTTACCTGCGGCCATTGCTTATCAAAATACGTTAATAGAAAATGCAAAAGGATTAAAAGATCTTGGTTTAAGTAAAGAAGCAATCGCTACACCTCTGGCTATTATTACCGAACTTTCTAAACATATAGGCATTGTTAAAACCAATATAGATGCCATGTTAGAAGAACGTAAGAAAACGAATGCAATTGAAGACTCACGCGATAAAGCAATTGCTTACGACGAAAATGTTAAAGTTTACTTCGACACTATTCGTTACCATACTGATAAATTAGAACAAATTGTGGACGACAGTGTTTGGCCATTGCCAAAATTCAGAGAATTATTGTTCTTGAAATAGGTTTTTAGCAAACAAAAATTAAGGAGCAAGGATTATGGATCAATGATGATGGCGCATAAACTAATGCACATAGTCCTTGTCCCTTGCTCTTTGTTCCTTTTTCTATATGTTATATAGACTATAGACTTTCTGAAAAAACCTTATCTTTGGAACAATGAGCGATAATAGGTATAACCAGCGTGGCGTTTCTGCCTCAAAGGAAGATGTGCATGCAGCAATAAAAAATATTGACAAAGGCATTTTTCCACGTGCATTTTGTAAAATCATCCCCGATATTTTAGGTAACGATGCGGACTACTGCAACATTATGCATGCAGATGGTGCGGGCACAAAATCATCATTGGCCTACACATATTGGAAAGAAACAGGCGATATTTCGGTATGGAAAGGCATAGCACAAGATGCAATTATCATGAACTTAGATGATTTAATTTGTGTAGGTGCCACTGAGAATATTTTATTGTCCTCAACCATTGGTCGAAATAAAAACCTAATCCCTGGCGAAATTATTGCAGCTATCATTAACGGTACGGAAGAAATTTTAGCTGAATTAAGAGCATTGGGCATATCAATATTCTCAACTGGCGGCGAAACCGCTGATGTTGGTGATTTGGTGAGAACCATTATTGTAGACTCGACGGTAACCTGTAGAATGAAACGTGAAGATGTAATTAGTAATCATACCATTCAAGCAGGTGATGTAATTGTTGGTTTGGCCTCGTACGGTAAATCTAATTACGAAAATGAATACAATGGGGGCATGGGTTCAAATGGATTAACTTCTGCTCGTCACGATGTATTTGAAAAAACTTTGGCAGCTATGTATCCCGAAAGTTTCGACCCAGCAGTTCCGCTTGATTTAGTTTTTTCTGGAAGCAAAAAACTTACAGATTCTATTTTAATTGATGCGAATACTTCGCAAACTATTACTGCTGGTAAATTGGTACTCTCGCCTACGCGAACTTATGCACCAGTGATAAAAAAGGTATTAACTCAATATAGAAAACACATACACGGACTGGTTCATTGTAGTGGAGGTGCACAAACCAAAGTACTACACTTTATCAATCACGATATTCACGTAATTAAAGATAATTTATTTCCTGTTCCACCCCTCTTCGAACTCATTCATGAACAATCAGGAACATCATGGGAAGAAATGTACAAAGTTTTTAACATGGGGCACCGAATGGAAGTTTATGTTCCTGAATCGATTGCACAAGAGATCATTAACATCTCGAAAAGCTTTAATATAGATGCACAAATCATTGGTCGTGTTGAAACAGGCATACAAAAACAAGTGAGCATATTGAGCGATAAAGGAACGTTTGTATACAATTAAATCAGATTCCTTGTAATTTTTCCTTTAATAATAAAAAGTGAACTAATATTCTTTTTTTCGATTACGGTATCTCCCCTAAAATTTGGATTAGACGACCGTAAGATCAACTTATTAGGGTCAGCGTGTTCATGCACATTTTTTATACTTCTTATTCCGTTAGTAGCAGCATCACTCATAACCACATAAGCCTCTCCCCATTGTAAAACATCAAAGTTCTTAATGGATTTTACAGCAATTATTTCTCCGGACGCATACCTCGGATACATACTATCCCCGAAAACTGGTAAGTAGGCAGTACAATCGTTAAAAGGCTTATAGTTTACAAAATATTCAACCTCCTCTTCTGTAATCATTATATCTTCGATTCTGGAGTCAGTTAAACTCAAATCGTAAAATGGGACTCCCTCTTTTGTTTCGACTACTATGGGATCTTTTTTTAATAAAGGTTCGCCATTACCATCCGTTAGCCAAGCTCTATTTACATGAAATACATATTCAAGTCTATCTTTAATTGCATTAGATACTCCCATATTATCCTTTCCACGCAACACATCAGATAATGAACCGGCTTGAATGTTAAGCGCCTTCGCAAAATCATTTTGTGTTTTGAAATGGAGCATATCCATAATAATTTTTAATCGTTGATTTTCAGTCATTTATGAAATGTTAATAAGATGTTCTATATAAATTAAGAAATTCTTAATTAAAGCGATACGTTTGTGAAGGCAATGCAAGTTATCAAATTCATCATAAAATACATTAACTATTATGGAAACAATCACAAAAGAAAAACAGCCAAATGAAGAAATTTTACTCCACTTTATCCATGATTTCTTTGACTGTAGAAAACTATCCGAACATTTAATTTTTTTAGATTATTGGATGGAAAAGGTACTCATTAATCAATCTCATAAAAAATATTTAAATGCTTCTGATTTACTCTTTTTCTCAACTAAATTTTTTAATTTATTAACCGCATGCCATGATATATGTCATACTCACCACAAAAATCTGTTATATTTCGAAGAGTCGGTGAAAATTCATGAGAATTTTATATGTGATGAGCAAAAATTGCTCGCCTCTTATCCTACTTATCTACGGTCAAAAGAAATTTGCAATCCTACACTTATTTTTGATTCCATTTTTAAAAATCATACCCTAGATTTTTATAAAAATACTTTAGAAAATTGGGTTAAGGAAAGTCTGTCTATTAAAGATGAACCTAACAACGTGAAACTTATTTTCTTCACCTATCGTAACTTGAAAAGAATGATTGAAGCATGTTGGCTAATCCACGAGCGTTTAATCACTAAAAATAGTTACGAATCATTAAGTATTAATCGTCCTATCCATAATTTTTCAATTAGCTGCCCGCTATTACTCAAAGATGAGTATTTAAGTAATCCTTATTTGATGATAGAATCGTTTTTCAGTTTTGCAAGTATTGATGAATATAGAGAAGATCTTACGCAATGGTTTAAGGCGGCACTAAATGATTGTAGCAGTTATGAGAACCCAAACGATCTCTTATTTATTCATAATCAATTTGTACAGATTATTCATGCAGGTTATTTGATTGGCACTTCACAACTTACTTATCAACCAACAACCAATTATACCAAGCTGCATGCTACATTTGGGCACTGGCTTTTAGCTAGAGTAGAAAACCAATATACTATCCAAACGTTATCTCCTCATTTTAAGGAAAATCCTATTGCTTATTGCAGCGAAAACTTAACCCTTAATCACGTCATTAAAATACGATACGGCTTAAAAGAATGGCTAGAGGCTGCGTTAAGCGAAAATAATAGTATAACTAGCTTAGATCATACCTATATTTTTGATCAATTTGAAGACCTTCAAAAAATATTGGAGACTATGTTCCTGCTCATTGTAGCACCTGCCTTAGCAGATTAATTATGTATGTTAAACACCTAACCAATATCGTCATTATGCAAATCAATCCTTATAATTTAGAGATTCAAAACCCACTACAGAACAATAAAAGTATTAATGCAGTAGTTGAATTTCTGAAGGAAGTTATTCCTACGGCTTACATCTTTTGTAATTGTGCTTCAACATTAAGAACAGATTTAATTATGGTAATGGATCAATATAAATATAAATCCTTTGACCAAATCATTAGCTTATTAGACTTTACGCTACTAGGACATGAGAACATTAATTGTACAGTATATACATATGGTACGATCCATGAATTTTTATCAAAAGGACACCTCTATTTCTCTGCCTTATGCACACCTGAAAATTGTGTTTATAAGAGTACTGCAAACTTTACATTACCCTTACCTAATCCAGAAAAATGCATTGAAATAGTTGATAAAGCAAAATCATTATTTAATCAAAACATACAAAAAGCGATAACTTTTTTTAGCGTCGCCCGTCAACTTGCCAATGAAAGTGAAAATACAATATCTGGCTTTATGCTTCAACAAGCTTGTGAGCTAACTTATAGAAGCCTGTTGCTATCCTTAAGAGGAAAGCAAGTAAAATCCCATGACTTAGTAGTATTGCGAAAACATTTAAGTCACTTTGTTCCTACAATAATTGGCATCTTTAATGAAAATGAGGAAGAAGAAGTGGCATTACTTACCTCAATCCAAGAAGCCTATATTAAATCAAGGTACGATCAAACCTATAAAATAAGTCTCAACGAACTCGAAAACTCTATTATAGTTGCGAATAAGTTGATTGGTAGTGCTCAAGAAATTTTTAACTATCACTGTCAAAAAATAAAGTTTCTCGCCTACTCAACTATAAGTTATTTATAAAACCATTTTCTAAAATCCTTAGCACGGTCTTTACTTATAGTTGCATTTATTGCATTCACATTCAATGCTAACTCTATCTTACCAAAACTACCCGACCTATATTGGCTGATGGCATCTTTATTGACGATCTGATTTCTATTAATTTTAAAAAATTGTTTAGTTCCTAAAACATCATTGATCTCCTTTAGCGATAGATCTAAAATATGTTTCTCTTCTTTAAACGTGATTAGCCAATTAATTTGATTACGTTGATCAATCATTGCAATTTCAATTAACCTAACAGGACCATAGGCACCTTTATGATAAACTACCACTTTATCTTGACAACCCTTATCTTCTTCAATTGGAAGCGTTACCATAGAAAACTGATTATCCAAGTGTATAACTAAATAAAATGAATTCGCTATGTATAAATACATAATAATAATTAATAGTTCTTTAAATAAATAAATACTTTGTTTATCATAAAGCTTTGCTAAAATAATTACACAAAGTAAAGGGATTAAAAAGCCATATAAAAATTGTCTTCTAATGCGAATATTGTAATTACTTTCCTTTTCCAGATAATTCGAAATTCGCCCTATTACAAATAGGATAAAAAATAAGAATATCGTTAAAAGGAAAAAGGAAAAAATTGTACGGCTCCGTAAAAAGAGTAATTCGTTCGTGCAAAATAAAATAATGGGAATCCAAAAAGTCCAAATTAAAAACGTAATTTCTTTTCGTGGTTTAGTGAGTAGCTTTTTCATCTATATAATTTTAGTACCCAAAGAAGAACAATTCTTTTCAATAGCTATACCGTAATTCTACCCCATTTTTAAAAATACGTCATTTTTTATACCGCCTCAACGATGATTTTATCCGCTTCATCAAAAAATAAAATCTCCAGCTACTAATACTTTGTTTTTCCCTGTAGTTTTAATGTATTCTAAACAAAACACAAACATGAACAAATTCCCACTACATCAAAAAGGTATCAAAGCATTAGAGCAACTATTATATGCTTTACCAGATGCCAAATTAGCAAATGAGGTATCGGCCTTAAGAACAGATTTTAAACAATGGGTTTGCAAGAAATTTGAACTTAAGCCAGATGAACTAGATTACCTTAATGAATTGAACAAACATTTTATTGAATATGCAGCTATAAAATCTAGCAATTTTTTGGCACAAAGAAAGGCTATTCATTTTACAATAATTGAATTTAAGCCAGAAAATAGAACTAGAAGTATTTCAATATGAAGAGCCTAACATTTAACACTTACTTAAATGCGGTACTATTGAACAGTGAACCTGCTTTAAACCTCATTCTATCGCAACTTAGCACACAAATTAGTTACCAAAAAAACGACATCATTTATTCAAAAGGAAAAATCCCTGAAAATTTATCGTATTTAGAAACTGGAAATGCAATTGCGCTTTCTCACTCAAAGCCTAACAGACAGGTTTTGCGCTTCTGGGAAGCAAAACAACTCATTTGTCCTTGTGGTTTTTTTAATAATACACCATCCTCACAAAGTATAATTGCACTTGATGACTGTTTAATTAGTATATTAAATTATCGCCAACTGCTTAGCTTTTTACATGATTTTCCGGAAGGATACAAGATCTTAAACGCTATACTTCAGTCTGAAATAAATCATGTTTTGTTCAATATTAAAAATATAGACACAAATAAATCATTCCAAAATCATGAAGCACTTTTAGAAGCATTAGCAATATCTTTTGATGGATAATTAGCCTAGTGTCTCTTTAAAAAAATCAATTGTCCGCTGCCATGCTAGTTTAGCCGCTGGCTCATTGTAGCGCGTAGGTGAAGTATTATTGTTAAATGCATGATTAACACCATCATAAACAAATACTTTATAATCAATATGATTTTGTTTTAACGCTTGCTCATAAGCAGGTATTCCCGCATTGATCCGCTCATCAAGTCCGCCATAATGCAACATCACACTTGCCATAATTTTAGGAACATCCTCAGCTTTAGCTTGGGCACCATAATAAGCAACTGCTGCATTCAGTTTAGGATCCATAACGGCCAATTTATTCGACATTCCTCCGCCCCAACAAAATCCGATACAACCTGTTTTGCCATTACTATCTTTACGAGCTCTTAAATAGGCTAATGACTTCAGATAATTCTGAACATTCTTTTCAGGATCGAGCTTACCAATTAATTCACGCCCTTTATTTTCATCTTCAGGTGTACCCCCAAATGGTGATAATGCATCAACACCAAGGGCGATAAAACCTTCTGTGGCTATTCGCTTAGTTACATCGACAATGTGAGGTGTTAAACCTCTATTCTCATGGATCACAACT
Organism: Pedobacter sp.; assembly: GCA_014377775.1. Classification (GTDB taxonomy): domain Bacteria; phylum Bacteroidota; class Bacteroidia; order Sphingobacteriales; family Sphingobacteriaceae; genus Pedobacter. The sequence continues at coordinate 17,885 of JACMOW010000290.1, forward strand.
ACACAACCTAGCTTTTTTTTACCTTTTGGCCTAGCAAGTACGGCTTTCATTTCACCATCAACACCTGGAAATGTCAAATTTTCTACTTCAATATCATCGAAATGAAAAGATGATGCAGCTGCATAATTATTCTCTAATAGGGGCAATACTGTTAATGCTAAAGCTGTACTGCCTGTTAGTACAGCCAACTTTTTCATAAAATCTTTTCTATTGATTTCGCTATGGGTAAACGAATCGTATAAAGTGATAATTTTCTGATCCATGGATTAAAATTACAAAAAAAAACGCACTGTTAAAATTAACAGTGCGTTTCTATTATTAAGAAAAATATTAATTAAATATATACCTAATACCAACTTGTGCTTGCCACAAACCTCCCGGACTTGTTCTGAAAGAAGAAGTAATCGGAACTTGGTTAGTATTATCAGCAAAAGGGAAACTAAATCCTGGTTTACCAATATTAGGATCACCAGCTAGCACAACCAATTGTGGGTTTGCTGCATTAGCACCTGTACCTACTAAGCCTTTGAAAGATAAAGGTTGACTTGCGCCAATTGCAGTTACTTTTGCTAAACCCCAATTTCTATTTAAAAGATTACCAAAGTTTATGATATCTGCTGTAAAACGAAGTGAATTGCGTTTTCCTTTAACATTGATGAAAAAATCTTGAGTAAAGTTTAAATTAAACAAGTTAATGTATGGTAAAAGTGCACCGCCTCTTTCTACTACTTTACCTCTATTTTTAGACAAATAAGGATCTTGAGTAATAAAAGCATCCAATTGATTCCAAATTTGACCAGGAGTTCTTAAATCTTGAGCATTATCTCTAACCAATACAACATCAGTAATATCTTTTGGCACGTACATTAAATCGTTACCACTTAAACCGTCGTTATTTACGTCGCCACGATATTGTAATGAATAATTTCCAACTGGAGAAGATTCAAAAGTAATACCAATTGAAGAAGCAAAGTTCTTAGCATATTCCCTACGGTAAGATACATAGCTTATAACTCTATTTGGTTGATAAAAATTCGCAAAGCCCAATTCGTCTGCATTAGGATCTCCTTGCACAGAACGATCTCTCCACGTAGATTGTGCAATAGAACCACCATCATTTACAGACCTTGACTTACCATAAGTATAAGCGATGCTCGCCATAAAACCATTGTCAAAAGATTTCTGTAATTGACCTGTTACAAAGTAAGAATAGCCCTTGTTTGTGTTTTTAAATAAAATTGCATCAGAAATGTTAGGATTAGCTACAGTAGCGCCACCTGTACCCGCATAAATTCTGTTAGTAGTATATCTTAATCTACTATCAGAACCAACTAAAGCCGTACCCGCTGTAGGTAAATTTACATTCTGGAAAAGCACTGCATTAATGTCCTTAGTGTAAACTCCCTCTAAAGTAGCAATAATACCCATTGGTAATTTTTGATCTACAGCACCATTAATTCTAAAAACTTGTGGAAATTTAAAATTTCTGTCTGTTACAGCAACATTGTAGGCTGCATTAGGCGCAGCACCAGAAGGTCTGTTTGCGTCAACATTTGGATTGAAAATTAATTGCGGCCTGTTTGGGCTAGTGGCAGGTGTATTGGTTTGGTTAAAATCTACCGAACCAAATTGTACACCATTATTAGATGCTTGGTTAGATAACCAAACAAAAGGAACTTGACCAGTAAATAAACCTGCACCACCTCTAAATTGTGTATTACCCTCGCCATTTAAGTTGTAATTAAAACCAACTCTTGGAGAAAACAAAACTTTATTTTCTGGAAACTTTGATACGTCTATTTTTGCCCCATCTCTAAAAGTTAAACCAGCAAGTACAGGGTTAGAATCTAAATTACTTGGGAATGTAGAATAATCTGCTCTAACGCCATAGGTTAGTTTAAAATTATTACTTACCGAAAATTTATCTTGTACGTAGAAACTAAATTGTGAAACCTTCAGTCTAGCGAAAGGAAAACTACCATCTGGCATAGCAGAATAACGTAGTTGATACCTTGTTGCGTTAGCAGTGCCAGAATTAGCTGATGCATAAAAATCGGCCAAACTAGCAAAGTTATAATTACCATAATAAGTAGGTGCAAAACCATTTTTAAAACTATTAATTTGATTGGCAGTACCTATAGTAATCTCATGCTTACCAGCATATATACTAAAGTCATTAGAGAATTGCAAAGTGTTTGTAGATAATTGATTATTGGCTGTAAAAGGCTCGTAACCAAAGGCAGTTAAAGCGCCACCAATTCCATTACCTATATCAACTAAAGGAAATAAGCCACTTGCTCTAGAAGCTCTAAAATCTCTTAATGCAGTATAGCCTACAGAAAGTTTATTAGAAAACTTGTTGCCAAATCTCGAGTTCAACTCAACAATTCCGATGTTAAAATTATTGTTAATCACATAACCTGAACCGCTAAAAGGTAAGGTAGTTAAACCAGGAGAACGTGTGGTATTGTTAATCGCACCAGAACTACTTGGTGGTACATCTCTAAACGATTTTAAATAAAAATATTTAGCACTTAAAGTATGATTTTTGTTTATATTCCAATCTAACTTAAATGCAAGCTTATCACTTTGAGTTTTGTTCTCGTAACCTTGATAATCACCTGGATTATAACCGTATTTAGTAATTAAAAATTGCTTCAATCCGTCTAAATCAGATGCAGAGGCTTGTGAAACACTACCCACACCACCTGGCTGACTAGGGGTTGCAGCTGTAAATAAAGATCCTGGCTGAGTAATACGCTCTTGCTCTCCAGACACAAAGAAGAATAATTTATTTTTTATAATTGGACCACCAAAAGCTAAACCTCTAGTGTTATAGGTGAAATCTTGTCTAATGTTCTTAAATTGACCTGCTCTTAAACCTACATAATCGGGATTACGGTAAAAGAAGTAAGCTGTTCCCTTAAAGTCGTTAGTACCAGACTTGGTAACGGTATTTACACCAGCACCTGTAAAAAACCCTTGTCTAACATCATAAGGGGCAATATCAACCTGAATTTGCTCTATTGCGTCTAAAGATATAGGCTGAGAATTGGTTTGACCACCTAATGAGCCAGAAAGACCAAATGAATTATTAAACAATGCACCATCAACCGTTAAGTTATTGTATGAACCACTTCTACCACCAAATGAATTACCGTTTGCAGACGGGGTTAACTTTGTGTAGTCGCTAAGCGAACGTCCAATTGTTGGTAAGGCTTCAATTTGAGCTCTAGTCACAGTTTCACGGGCTCCTGTCCTGTTACTATTAATAACTTTACCCTGAGCGCCTCTAACTACCACTTCGCCTAAAGCTACTGTAGAATTTTGAAGTCTAACATTCAAAGTGTACTCTTGACCTAGGTTAAGATTAATACCCTCAAGTATATAATCTTTTGCTCCTAAAAAAGAAACCTTTACGGTGTATGGCCCGCCAATTCTTAAGTTAGGCAAGTTAAAACGGCCATCATTTCTGCTCTGGGTACTATACACAGTACCAGATGGTGTGTGCGTGGCGCTAATTGATGCACCTGGTGTTACCCCCCCAGTACCCTCTGTAACTGTTCCACTTATGGAGCCTGTTGTTACGCCTTGTGATAAAACTGAAGTTACCGAAGCAAACAACAGAATTAAAACTAAAAAACTTTTTTGTAAATAATTAATCATAAAATATTTTTTTTATTTGCGTCAAAGGTAAATATTAATTTGGTTGTACTTATTATTTCCAATGTTAAATTATCATTAATTAATCCAAAACTTATCAACAATTAACATAACAGGAAAATCTTGTAAGTATCAGTTTATCAACATCTTAAAATAAGCACTAATTAATCGTATTTGTGATTAGTGTAAGTTTAATTAACAGTTAAATTGTCAAAAATATATGATCGTTCCTCTTTACCCTCATTTTAACCAACATTTTTTTTTAATTTTGACCTAATTAATTAAGCTAATTTCCTTTTTTTAATAGATATGAACTACGATTTAATTGTACTAGGCAGTGGTCCGGGTGGATATGTTGCTGCAATCAGAGCTTCACAGTTGGGTTTAAAAACTGCAATTGTAGAACGAGAATCTTTAGGCGGAATATGCCTTAATTGGGGATGTATTCCTACTAAGGCATTATTAAAAAGCGCACAGGTATTCGAATACATTAATCATGCAGCTGATTATGGCATTAAAACCGCTGAAGCCACTGCAGATTTTGCTGCCGTAGTTAAACGTAGTCGTGATATAGCCGATGGCATGAGTAAAGGCGTTCAATTTTTAATGAAGAAAAACAAAATTGAAGTGATCATGGGGATTGGAAAAGTAAAATCAGGCTTAAAAGTGGAAGTTAAATTAGCTGATGGTGCCCAAAAAGAATTGACTGCTAAAAATATAATTATTGCCACTGGTGGTCGCTCAAGAGAATTACCCAACTTAAAACAAGATGGCAAAAAAGTAATTGGATATCGCCAAGCGATGGTTTTACCCGAGGTTCCTAAATCAATGGTAATTGTAGGTTCAGGTGCCATTGGCGTTGAATTTGCCTATTTTTACGCCACTATGGGCACAAAAGTTACCATTGTTGAATTCATGGATAACATTGTTCCGGTTGAGGATGAAGATATCTCTAAGCAATTATTGCGTAGTTTGAAGAAAACAGGAATCGACATTATGACTTCTTCTAGCGTTGAATCGGTTGATACCAGTGGGCAAGGGTGTAAAGTACAAGTAAAAACAGCCGCGGGTATGCAAACTATTTCGTGCGACATCGTGCTTTCTGCCGCTGGTGTAGTTTCAAACATTGAGAATATTGGTTTAGAAGAAACAGGTATTAAAACAGAAAAAGGCAAAGTAGTTGTGGATGGATTTTATAACACCTCTGTAAAAGGATACTATGCCATTGGCGACATCGTAAGTGGTCAGGCTTTAGCCCACGTAGCTTCTGCAGAAGGAATTATCTGTGTAGAGAAAATTGCTGGTCAGCATGCCGAACCCCTAGATTATAACAACATACCGGGTTGTACTTATTGTTCGCCAGAAATTGCATCAGTAGGTTACACTGAAAAAGCTGCAAAAGCAGCAGGTTATGAATTAAAAATTGGTAAGTTTCCATTCTCAGCTTCCGGCAAAGCAAGTGCCGCTGGGGCTAAAGACGGTTTTGTAAAATTAATTTTTGATGCCAAATACGGCGAGTTACTAGGCGCCCACATGATTGGTGCAAATGTTACTGAAATGATAGCCGAAATTGTAGTGGCTCGTAAATTAGAAACTACAGGACACGAAATGATGAAGTCGGTACACCCACACCCAACCATGAGCGAAGCCATTATGGAAGCTGCTGCTGATGCGTATGGAGAAGTGATTCACTTATAATTTAAACTGAAAAGGTAAGATGGAAGATGGGTTTCAGCAAACGTTTTACATTTTACATCCTTAAAAATGAACCTACACACTGTTAATACTGGCTTTTTCAAACTTGATGGTGGCGCCATGTTTGGCGTTGTTCCTAAATCGATTTGGCAAAAAAATAATCCAGCCGACGCAAATAACCTCTGCAATTGGGCCATGCGCTGTTTATTAATTGAAGATGGAAATAGGTTAATCTTAATAGACAATGGGATTGGCAATAAACAGGATGAGAAATTTATGGGTCATTACTTTTTGCATGGTGATGATACTTTAGATAAATCATTAGCTGCAAAAGGTTTTAGCAGAGCCGATATTACCGATGTTTTTTTAACACATTTACATTTCGATCATTGCGGAGGCTCAATTGAGCGAATTGGCGATAAACTAGTTCCAGCTTTTAAAAATGCTTTCTATTGGAGCAACGCACAACATTGGGAATGGGCTATTAACCCTAACGATAGAGAAAAAGCGTCCTTCTTAAAAGAAAATATTTTACCCATTCAAGAAAGCGGACAATTGCGTTTTGTGGATAACAAAGATGGAACCCTGTTTCAAGAAAATATTAAAATTCGCTTTGCTTTTGGGCATACAGACGCCATGATGTTACCTCAAATTACCTATAAGGATAAAACTATTGTGTACATGGCCGATTTATTACCTTCAGTTGGCCACATTCCCCTACCATACATAATGGCTTATGACATGTTTCCTTTGCAAACCTTAAAAGAAAAAAAAGCTTTTTTAGCCGAGGCGGCAACCAATAACTATATTCTTTATTTAGAACACGACCCTGTAAATGAATGTTGTACCCTACAGCATACCGAAAAAGGGGTACGATTAGCAGAAACGTTTAGGCTTGATGAGATCTGATAAACTAAATTTATTCCCCTCTAAATTCCAAAATATCTCCTGGTTGGCATTCTAAAACCCTACAAATGGCTTCTAATGTTTCTAAACGAACAGCCTTTGCCTTCCCGGTTTTTAAGATCGAAAGATTGGACAAAGTTATTCCAACCCTTTCACTAAGCTCAGTTAAGGACATTTTACGTTTGGCCATCATTACATCTAGATTTACGATTATGGGCATGGCGTTAGATGGTTAGATCTTGTTCTTTTTGTAAATTGATGGCTTTTTTAACAAATGGGAGCATGAAAACCATTAAGTAGATGAACATTTGAAACTTAACTACAGCAAAACTTTGATACTGATTTGTAAACTTACTATTCGTAAGCGTTTTAATAATTTCCCCATTAATTTGGTCAGCAATCATTCCAAAAAATGGATATAACATGGTTAAATAGAGCAAAACAGTAACTCCTTTTAAAAGCCGTTCAGAGAAAACTGCATCTTCATTTACGCTATGTACCATCACGAAGAGCGCCACATCAACCAATAAGAAATAAAATAAATCATAAAAATTTATAATATTATTCCGATCAACTAAACTCACTAAAAAAGCCTCTTTTACGCTATTAACTTTCCAAGCTAATTCTCCGTCAAATCCAGTTGTAAACTCATTTTCACCTATTGCAACTGTTTTAAATGTTTTTTCATGCAGATTATAAATTCTAACATCCAAACTTCGAGTCTTTCCAACATCATATATTATTCGATAAATACCCATTCCTCCTGAAACTAAAATTAATGAAAGAAAGAATAAAGGAATGGCTTTAATTTGTTTGAATAAAGGTTTTTCTTGCATAGTTATATGGTTAAGTCTTGTTCTTGTTTTAATTTTATTTCCTTATTAAGCGATTCCTTTTATAGATTAATTGAAATCACTTCGGTAAAAATTTCCACTCTCCATGTTGTAGAAAAATTGTCAGTAAATCACAGAATAAAAATTCATTATATCACAAACATAAAACATTTATTATTACAAATCAAAATATATTTATTGATTTACAATAAATATTAGCCTCAAATCAACTAATCAATAAAATTAC